>JAQVXE010000032.1 GCA_028709305.1 Bacillota bacterium
GCCTGCCGCTGCGTGTAGTCTCACTCGTCCCCTTGGACGAATCGCCTACATCCAGCCTTGCAGCAGGGATGAAGTCGAAGATTCCAATGCCCGGCTGTGCAGTGACTCCAATACCTTGTGACGTGTTAGTATGGCTCCTGTTTTGCGCATACGAGACTTCCGTAACGAGTATAGTCACCAAGTCCCCTACCTGCCTCGCCTTTCGATCGGCATACATCGATGCGAAGGGGGACGACTCCTCACTGTATAGAGACGTGGCACGTGCTGCGCCTCCCAGAAAGGCCAGCGCCGCCACAAAAGCCACTGCCGCCACAACCGCCGTGGCCATGGCAGCGCCTCTTCGCTTTGTCATCGCCACCAGCCCCATCTCGGAAGACGGGCTCTCAGTTTTGATCATGGCGATCCCTCCATATCTCCAGCGTGCGCCCTGACAGTTTGTGAATCCAGGACGCGCGCCTGAACAACGATTCCGGTAACAGCATTCCTCACACGTATCCTCTGTCCGGGGCGGCCATCCTGAAGCGCCACCGCCGGCACACTTATCCGCACATCCCCGGCCTCCACTACTAAGGTCACGGCTCCAAGTTGCGCGACCACCGGAGGCGCAGTTATCTCCAGCCACACCAGCACGCTTCTGGCCTCCATCCCGTCGACCATGGCCCGGACCCTGACCCTCACGAAAGCCATGTCAGCCCCGGTGGGTGCCACTTGAGCCTCAAGGCGCACCTCGCCTGGTGGGACAAGCAACCCCTGGGGCGCATCGGTCCTGGCCACCCTAAAGTTGGAAGGAGACAAGGCATGTCCAGTGGAAGCGCACACCGCATTGATCGCAGCGGCCTCCAAATCCTGGGCGGCGATCCGCCTCGCCGCCGCTTCGACCATAACCTCAGACGCTCCTGCAAAGACAAACTTTGCAGGGTCAATCTTGCGCGCCCTCATCCTCACCTGCACCTGGCCGAGGTTGACCTTCCGGGACGAGCCCGGAAGGGGCACCGAGCCCACCCCAACCGAGTGGAGCTCCTCGCGAAGCGCTTCGTCTTCAACGTGAAGCACGGCAATCTCCCCGAGGAGAATCTGCGGGCCTGCGCTACAGGCAGAGGGCAACAGCTCAATAGTCATATCGTCATGGACAGAAAGTTCTGGGATCGCGTCTCCAACTCCAGGCGCGAGGCCAGGTTCTGGAAGCCGCTCTGCATCGGCGATACCTCCGTTTGCAGACGCGGGCGCAGCCAAAGCCAGCAAAGACATGACTGAAATGAGGGCCACGAGAATCATCGCGACAACCGCCGGCCCCTTTCCGTCCACATCAGCGAGCAAGCCCCGGAGCATCAAGGGTGTGAACCGCATGTCACATCAACCCCGTTTTCCGTTAGCGCCTGAGATTCGTGGCAGTAGCCAGCATGTCGTCGGAAGCCTGGATTGCCCTGGAATTCACTTCATACGCTCTTTGGGCAATGATCATGTTAACCATCTCTTCGACTATCTTGACGTTGGACATCTCCAGGAATTGCTGCGCCACCGTGCCCATGCCGTCAAGGCCCGGAATGCCCACGATAGGCTCGCCGGAAGCGGCAGTAGGCCTGTAGAGGTTGCGCCCGAGCGACGTCAGACCGCCAGGATTGAGAAAACGTGCCAGTTCAATGCTGCCTAGCTCCAGAGGTTCGTTCTCACCGGCAATCTCCACCGACACAGTCCCGTCAGTTCCAATGGAGATGCTAACGGCATTGTCGGGAACGACGATTTCTGGCTCCATCACATACCCATCGGACGTCACAACACGCCCGTCGGCATCCAGTTTGAACGCACCTGTGCGGGTGTAGGCAGTCGACCCGTCAGGCATCAGCACCTGGAAGAATCCGTCGCCCTCAATGACCATATCCAAAGGGTTTTCCGTCTGAACGAAGTCGCCTTGTGAAAAGACTTTTTGAATCGCAGCAGCCCTGGTTCCCAGTCCTACCTGGATGCCAGTGGGCACCCTCGACCCTTGGGCAACAGTGCTGCCCGCGCTCCTGATGGTCTGATACATCAGGTCTTGGAAGTCAACCCTGCTCTTCTTGTATCCCGCGCTGTTCACGTTTGCAAGGTTGTTGGCGATAACATCCATGTCAAGCTGTTTGGCATGCATCCCGGTGGCCGCACTCCAAAGCGCCCTCATCATGGCGTTTCAGTCCTCCTTTATTGTGTGGGCTGCCTCAATCGTTCAGCAGCCCGCGGCCCCCGCTGCGCGGTCCGGCCGCTAAAATAATCTGGATCACGATTTCCCACGGTCCACTTACCGACCCATGCCGCCGCAAATACTCAATCCGGCTCCTTTGCGGCGAACTAACCCACCCTTCCAACCTCGTTAATAGCCCTGTCAAGGCAAGCATCATGCGACAACAACGCCCGTTGTGCCGCCTCGTATATCCTGTAGCCTGCTATCATGTCCACCATTTCACGCACAACACTTACATTCGAAAGCTCCAACGCCCCCTGGATGACACGAGTCTGCCCAGGACCGGCCGGAACCATCCCGCCCCCAGCTGCAAAGAGCCCTCCGCCCTCCTTCGTTAGGGTATCGGGATCCGCAGGAACGACCACCAGAAGACGACCAATCTCCCGGGCACCTGAGTAGAGGAGACCTTCGGAATTGACAACCAGCTGCCCGTCTACTCTTATAGGCCCATCTTCGCCCAAAACCCTGTGGCCATCTGCAGTGACGAGGAACGATTCTGTGTCGAGCCGGAAATTGCCAGCCCTGGTATACCTCACTCCCCAGTCAGTCTCCACCGCGAAGAATCCGTCGCCTTCAATGGCAAAATCGTAGGGACAGTCCGTATTGGAGATTGACCCTTCAGACATGTCGAAGTAGGCAGAAGTGATCCCGCTTGTCATCCCAAGGCGCCCTACCGGGGTCCTTCCAGAGCTGGCTATGACCTCCGAGAACGACTCTCCAACCCCAACGTCCCTCTTGTAGCCAGGCGTCGCTACATTGGCCAAATTACCCGCAACAAACGCCTGCCTTACCTCCTGAGCTCGCATACCGCAAGCTGCACTGTAAATCCCTCTTAGCAATAACACCCCTCCCTTCGTTGGCCCCATGCCGAGCTCTGAGAGAAGCCGGCTCAAGACCGATTGTCAATAATCACACACAGGCGACATCGCCCGTCTCACTAAACAAGCAAGATACATGCCACAAGAAGAATGCCGCCTGGGGCCTGCTAGAAGCAGTGAAAGAGGCGCCCCTGTCGGGAGCGCCTCTAATTCTGGTCATGCACTTATTTCTCGAACTGCGCAAGAATTACTCACTTTTCTCTGAGAGCCACGTGTGCGGTTACAGTGCCGAAGTCGGTAATGAAGGGAATATTAAGAACTGGGGTGAAAGTGGTCACTATGAGCTCCTTGCCTGTAAGCAAAGTCGGAGGAGTGAGCACACAGCTATATCCGTTCTCCGAGAGTGAAATCGCTGCGTTGCCAGTCATGACATTGGTAAGCTCGGCTACAGCGCTCTTTGCCATGTCATCCAGCTCTTCGACGGCCTCCCCGATCAGGGCAGAAGCTATGCGAACAGCCACCTTCTCTTCAAACGTATAAATGACCTGTCCTTCCAGCTGACCGGTAACCCCAATAATCGTGTTGACATCCGAGCCTGTAAGCGGGCCTTTCGAATGTAGATCCAGCTGTTCGCGCATGACATTCATGCCGAATTCCTTTCGGAAGACCGTTATGACTGCCGAAGCAAAAGGATTGATGAATTCTGCTTTCATACGCCGCCCCCCGTTCCGTTCACTATTACTTATCGGCCGAAAGGGCCAAAATCTTTATACCCTAATCAAAGAAACAGCGATATCCACATTTTCCCGACAGCTTCCGCCATGTCATTCATGAAAGGATCCCCGCGCCATATTGCCACTCTGCGGAAGGCCTCGACCGCATGGCGCTGGACCTCAGGCCACACTCGGTCCTCAGCTCCGGCAAGCCTCCCATACTCCCGTACGAACGCCACCGCACATTCCCGCCTGTCAGGAGTGTAGCCTGGCCCATGACTGAAGATTCGCATGAATCCCTCTCCCACATCCTCCAGCGGATCCCCAATGCGCGTATCGCCAAAATCAATTCCACAAACATCCTGCCCCGCTTGCGCCATGTCGATTATGAAGTTGCCGAGATTCATGTCACCCACAAGCCCAGCCCTGGTAAGCATTCCATCTTCTGCACGGGCAGAACCCAACGCAACATGGCATGAATGCAGCCATGTCGCAAGTTTCCTGGCCAGCACAGGAGTACAATCCAAGTCTCGCAGGACCGGGCCATCAATGTATCGTCTCAGAAGGACAGTGGGGGTAGCCCCTACCACAGCCGGAACAGGCACCCCTGCCGACCCCAGTCTAGCAAGAACCTCTGCTTCTCGAAAGGCCCGTCCCTCGTCTTTGTATATCTTCGTTACCATTGGGCATCTTCGGACGCAGTCGCACTCAAGCACACTGAGCAGAAAAGCCCTGCTCTTCTTAGCAGACAGGGCTGCAACTACTCGCACATCCCATGCCTTTTCGCCAAGGATAGGCCAGAGCGCCGTAGCGATTTCGTCACGTTCGCAACGCACAGACTACTCGCCTCGCCTTATCTCCACCCTCACTTCGCCTCCGGGCTCATATCCTCTGAGCGATGAGAGCATGCCAAGTATAGTCCGAGCAATGAAATCCTGGACAAACGGGACCATGGGGATCTCTTCCCCATTGACACACACCACGGTCTCATACATGCCGACCCCTGCAGATTCAGTCATCTTCTTGCCTGCGTTTTTCGATACTTGCGACTCAACCATATTCACAACCTCCGCAGCCCTTGAAGTAGCGTCGATCACAGGAAGACCCCGCCAGCTCTCAAGCTTAGAGGCGACCTCCCCACATATGAGAAAAGCATAATCATCGACGCTCTCCTCTATGTCATGCTCAGTGCGGGCACAGACTATTCTCGGGTAGGGCGCCTCATGTGCTCCTTCGATTATCACCCAATCGGTGTCATAGTGGCTTAGGAGCTCCTCCCAAGCAAGCCTACGCCTGATGATAATTGCAGTCTCGTCTGGGCTGAGAGCCGCCACAATCTCCGCTCCTGCCTGCTTGTGCCTGTAAGTGTTCTTCCCCGGAGTATCCATGGAAAACCCTTCCCTGGGAATGCTCTTGACCGTCCCCACCGTGTAGCCGCGTCTAGTGAGCTCACGCACAATGTGCTCCACAGTAGTCGTCTTGCCGGTTCGATGCAACCCCGAAACCGCAATAACTCGCATAGACTGACCCCCATTTGCTTGCCTTGCCAACGCTGCTCTTAGCCACATTGCACGTCGAAGTATTCGATAGCCATCCACGCTTTTCCTACAAGCTCATCCATGCGCACTTTCCGAACCCATACGCGCTGTCGCAGATTATGGTTGGTGGGCACAGGCTTGCGATTTTAGAATCCACTGATCGCAACAGAAAGCCCACCGCTGCATGCGCCATACAGAGAGTGCAATCGCGGCAGGCTTCGCTAAGACAAACTCATGCTTTCGTACCAGAGGTCGGCAGACTTCTTCACCTTGCCAACCGCATACTTGGACAGCACGTATGGGTAGCGAGCGCACGGGCAATGGCGTTACACCTTGAAAGCGGATATCAACTCCTCCAACCCTGCCGCAATTCCGGCCAGGTCTTCGGCAGATGCCTGCATCTCCCTGATAGCCGCATCGACCTGCTCGGTCGACGCCGTGACCTCCTGCACTGCTGCGGCATTCTCTTCCGACACCGCCGCAACAGTATCAATAGACTCTTTCACCTGGTCGATGCCGATATTCATGTCCTCAGCGGCCTTCAGGCTGCTGTCTGTTGCTGCAACGATCTCCCCCATTACTCTCCGCACTTGGTCACTGCAGTCCTCCAGAGAGCCTGCAGTATTCGATAAGGCTTCGATCAGCGCAACACTCTCCTGGACACCCAAGACTATGCGATTCAGAACGTCTGTCGTGCCACCCACGCTATCAGACACCTCGGCTGTTGCCTTGTCGGCTCCTTGGATGGCCTCTACTACCTTCCCTGTGGAGTCGCCGAGTTCATCAACGAGCTTGGCAATGGCCTTTGTCTCAGCAAGGGATTTTTCGGCCAGTTTCCTGATCTCGTCCGCAACCACAGCAAAGCCTCGTCCATGCTCACCGGCTCTTGCAGCCTCTATTGCCGCATTGAGGGCGAGAAGGTTGGTCTGATCCGCAATATCATTGATGACCTCAACTATTCTCCCAATCTCCCTGGAGCTTGCATCCAGATCACCGGCAGCCTCCGATACCTTTGCGGACTCCAGGCGGGCCCGGTCTACGCTCGCCGCCATGGCCCCGGTAGCAACCGCTCCTTCTCTGGCCGCCTCGCCCACATCTTTGGCGGCGGAGTTCACTTTCTCCAAGCCCTCCAGAGACTCTGCTATGGATGAACGCATCTCATCAACCGCCGCTGAACCCCGGCGCACGCTGTTTGTCTGCCCACGAGCGCATAAAGCAACCCGTTCCACAGTAGGCATCAGGTTCTCAGCTACAGTCGCAGTCTCCCCCGCGCTCCTGCTCTGCTGCTCTGCACCTGCGGAAATCTGATGAGCAGTATCGGCAATCTGCCTCACCGCATCTGCAGACTGCTGGACTGAGGCCGATAGCTGAACGCTTGCAGCAGCTACCTGCCTGGATGTATCCAGCGCCCGACTGACAATTCCCCTCAGATCAGATACCGTCTTGTTGAAAGCCTGTGACAACTGGCCTAGCTCATCTTGGGAATCAACATCAGACTGGACCGTTAGGTCTCCCTCTGCCACTTTCCTAACTGCACGTGTAAGCTGCCTCACCGGGCCCGATACAGCCGTGGACACCTTGAGCGCTACAATAACAGCAGCTGCGATTCCCAGCGCCGCTACCGAAACGGATATGACGATTCCTCTATTCGCGTTTTCCTTGGACTCCGCTATCTGGAGCTGCATGTGCTCGCGTTCCACCCGCACTAGTTCTTCAAGGGCATCCGCCCGCTTCTGCCTTACCGGTTCATATGAATCGGTGAAGATAGATAGAGCTAAATCAGGACTTATGGCTGCCATGCCGATTACTGAGACCGCCACTGTCGACATGGAGTTGCCCAGACTGTCTATTTCCTCCAACATCTGGGCCAATTCCGGCTCTGTCAGCCGCTTGCCAGCAACGAACATGGCATTCTGCATCTTCTCCCATGCCGAGTCGTAGGTCTGCTGGAACTTGGAGTTTCCAGGATCGATTATCAACCCGCTTATGGCATTCGCCGCCTCAAGATCGTACACCCTGAGCGACTCAACTAGCTGAAGTGATACTAACTCCTCGTCCACAACCTGTGTCATGTTCCTGTCGTAGCTCGCAAGTTGCACATACATCATGACATTCCCAACGAGGATCAGAGCGGCCACAAGCAAGAATGTAACCAAAAGCTTCACTCTGGTATGCTTGAACAATTGCAACCCCCCTCAGTCGGCGTCACCATCATTCCCCTGCGGAACATAGACATGCCGACGACACTGATTACGAGGATCGGACACTAACTGCAATGCACAACGTTGATCCCTAATAATATCGGCATGCGGCACCAATATCTTAACCGTTGTCCAAATAGAGTGATCGCCCATCTACTTGCTGGGAAGCCATGCCACTCCAATCGCACCAGGCCCGGCATGAGTCCCGACTACCGGTCCGCACTCCGTGATGATCATCTCTCGACAGTTGAATTCAGACTCTATCCTCTCACTCCACTCAGCAGCACGGCCGGCAGAGTCTGCATGCACTATGGAGGCATGTATGGCCTGCCCCGGCCCAATCTCCTGATTCATCAGGTTGAGTACGCGGGATAGGACTGACCGCCTGCCATAGGTCTTTGCGACTGGTGTCACTTCGCCATCTATGATTCGGGCAATCGGCTTCACCGACATCATGGTTCCAAGCATTGACGCGGCTTTACCTATGCGCCCATGCCTCGCAAGGAATTCCAACGTATCAACAGTAAAAAGAAGCCTTGCCGAATCCATCGCCTCATTTATCGTATTTCTGGCTTCATCCGGCCCGGCCCCTCCCAGCGCAGCTCTGGCTGCAGCGAGAGCCACGAACCCCTGGCACATAGTGACCTGACATGTATCTATGACTTCTATAGACTCCTTCTCCAAGGTATCGCGAGCTATGCATGCTGATTGAAACGTGCCGCTCAGCTTCGAAGAAGCATGGACAGAGAATATGTAGTCGTATTCCTCCAGCAAGCGGTCGTAGAAGGAAATGAAACTGGCCGGCGACGGCTGCGACGTAGAAGGCATTGTCGAAGAAGCCTTAAGCCTGCGAAAGAACTCCTTGGACGTGATGTCCACCCCGTCGAGGAAAGATTCCTCCCCAAAGATGACGTAAAGTGGGACAACGTGAATTCGGTTCTCGTCAGCCACATCAGCAGGCAGGTCCGCCATGCTGTCGGTGACAATCGCGATCCTCATGTTCCGCCCCCCTTGTTTCCTCCCATTTCCCGCACCTGCCGCCCCATCTCGCAACCACGGTGGAATCGCGCGTAACCTCCACTATCTCACATATGTTTGGGCACCCGGAACACTCTCTGGAAGAAGTTCTATAAGTCTGTTCCGGAACCTCCCATCCTGCAAAGAAAGTGCTTCCCCCGGATGACTCCATATGTCGCCGCGCAAGCATCGCCGCGCCTATTGCACCCATCACGTCGAAATGCTCCGGCACCATAACGTCATGCCCTAGTGCCCTCTCGAAAGCTTTCCTCATACCGGCATTGGCGGCAACCCCGCCCTGGAAAACAGCTGGCGCAAGAATCTGTTTCCCTTTACCTACGTTGTTCAAGTAGTTGCGGACCAGCGCCTCGCAAAGACCGCTTACGATGTCGGGCAAAGAATGGCCAACCTGCTGCTTGTGGATCATGTCCGACTCTGCAAACACTGCACACCTTCCTGCGATCCGCACCGGAGATGCAGAGGCGCATGCAAGCTCGCCGAACTGCTCTATGGCCACACCCAATCGCTGCGCCTGGTGCTCCAGAAAGGAGCCTGTGCCCGCAGCACAAACAGTATTCATCCCAAAATCCACAACAATGCCGGAACGGAGAATAATGATCTTTGAATCCTGCCCGCCGATTTCAACCACTGTCTGCACATCGGGGACCGAGGCCATAGCCGCCATGGCATGGGCCGTTATCTCGTTTTTCACAATGTCGGCGCCTATTATCACACCCGCAAGCCTTCTGCCGCTTCCTGTAGTGCCTGCGCCTAGGACTTCAAAGTCGGAGTGCTTCATCCTCAACATCCGGAGGCCTTCCTTGACAGCCTCAATCGGGTTTCCGCGGGTTCTCAGATAGACCGAATCTATGAACCTGTCGTTCTCGCTAGTGAGAACAAGGTTGGTGCTCACCGAGCCAACATCAACGCCCATGTACCCACGCATCTCTATTCCCCCCACTTTCCAGAGGTTGCCCAGCATTGTCCCGTCAAATTCGCCAGTTCGTACGTCTGAGGAATGTGTGGACAATGGGCAACTGGGAGATTGACTACCAGGACACGTGTATGGTACTATATGTATAATAAGTAAATTAAAGGGGGTAGCCCATTGGAGTTAGCCCTTCCGGCATCGGTGTCAGAAGTGTCCGAGTCTCACCCATTCCCCCCAACTGTAGAGACGCTCGCAGCGAGCCAGCACTCAGATGGCGCAAGGCGAGGCAAAGTACGTTCCGCGTGGCGGCTGAAGACCAACAAGCTTTCAGTAAAGGATCTTCTCGAGTCAATGTTGCCGAAAGAGACTGCCTGCCCTAGATGCTACAGCGGGGAAGTCATCCGATATGGAAAAAGAAAAGGCATCCAGAGGTACAAGTGCAAGAGATGCACCAAGTATTTCACGGGCCTTAGCGGCACCCCGTTCGAAGGACTCCACCTGCGAGAGGAGTTCCTGGAGTTCGCCCTCTGCATGATCCAAGGCCTTTCGGTGAGGACCTCTGCCCGCAAAGTGGGGGTGTCCAAGAACACCGCATTCAGCTGGCGCCACAGGATCATATCGAAGTTTGCCGAGGTTGATGCAAGAGCAAAACTCAACGGAATAGTAGAGATCAACCAGAGACTAATCCCGATTTCGTACAAAGGCTCACGAAAGTTTGGCGGCGCCAGGATCGACGGCTTGCCCCTTCCAAGATCCTATTGGCCTATGGGGCTCTCACGCAGCTTCTACCATTCTGACAGAGGGGCTGTCATCATAGCCATGGACCGCACAGGCCACGTCCGCGCCGAAACCATCAACCCAGCTCGAGGTGGGACTTTCGGCAAAGCCATGTACAGCATGGTGGAGAAGGGTGCCACAGTATGTGCTCAAAGACAGCCGGGCATCTGGCGCCGGGGCAACGATTACCCTGAACCCATCTGCTGGATAGGAAAATGGCAGGCAAACGGGCGTATGGAAGACTGGAACGTCAGCTTCGGCCACCCGGTATACAATGTGGACAACGTCAGGCATCTCATGCTCCGATTTCGCAATTGGATGCGGAGATTCAATGGCGTAGCCACCAAATACCTGGTGAGATACGCAGCGTGGTTCTGGCGGGTGGCTGCCGTCGGCGGCATTGGATACTGCCTCAAAGCCCATGCATTCGTCCTCAGCATACTGCAAGCATACTTGGACCCCCCAAACGCCAGCGCAAAGATACCCCGTGCGGCAGCCGGTTAGCCCCGCTCCCACTCCTTGCCACAGGCATCGGCCATGCGCGCCCAGGAGGGGATGCATTCCTGCCGTATCCGCCGGCGCCAACCGCAAAGTGGGACAGCACGTATGGGTTCAAGGCTACGTTAGCGACTCATGGGCCTCCTTGAGAAGCTTCATGATGGGCAGGTGCTGAGGGCATACAGTCTCACAATGGCCACACTCCACGCACTGGGCGGCGCTGCGGTCTGACTTGACAATGCCCTTGTAGAATCGCGTCGAGTTCTCGAAGGAGTTGAACATCGCTGCCTCATTGCACAGTCCAAAGATATCCGGTATGGCCACGCCGTTCGGGCACGGCTGGCAATACCCGCACTCTGTGCACGAAATCTTCATGCGCCCACGGTAGATCTCCTTGGCCAGCTCGAGCGCCTTCAAGTGTCTCTCAGACAAAGACCCCGACTCCGCCTGGGAAGCTACGCGCAGATTCTCTTCTACCTGAGCCATGTTGCTCATGCCGCTGAGAACCACACTCACCTCTGGCCTGTTGAGCACCCATCTCAAGCCCCACTCTGCGGGGCTCCAGTCCTCGCCAACTGCATCCAGCGTCTCAATGACCTCCTCGGGAAGATTAACCGTCAACTTGCCCCCGCGCAGTGGCTCCATGATCACCACAGCAAGTCCCCGGCGGGCGGCGTATTCCAGACCCGTAACCCCTGCCTGGTAGTGCGTATCTACGTAGTTGAGCATTATCTGACAGAACTCCCAGTCATATGCGTCCACGATTCCGGTGAACACGTCATAGGCATCATGGAATGAGAAGCCTGCATGTCTGATCCTTCCCCGCTCCAATTCCCGTTCCAGGAAGTCTAGAACTCCCAGGTCATAGGCTTTGCCCCACAGCCTCTTGTTGAGGGAATGCAGGAGATAGCAATCTATGTAATCCGTGCCCAGGCGGTTTAGCTGTTCAGTCAGAAGTCTCTCAAAATCATCCGACGCCTCGCACGACCAGAGCGGAAGCTTGGTGGCCAAAGTCACCTTGTCGCGACGTCCGGACAGCGCCTTCCCTACTAGCCCTTCACTCTTCCCTCCGTGATAACCATAGGCTGTGTCGACGTACGTGACTCCATTGTCCAGACCATGCCTTATCATGCCTATGGCTTCGTTTTGGGCTATGGCGCTGGGGTCGCGATCTTCAACCGGCAACCGCATGCAGCCAAAACCAAGGGCTGAAACATCGAAGCCACATCTTCCAAATCTCCTGTACTTCACAATTGACCCTCCTTCTCATTTCAAACCAAACTGTACGTGTAACATGAAAGATTCTACTCTCGAAATCCCATCCCTTCTGCCGTCCCAAACGGCATACCACACCCCAACATTTCCTTGTCAAACGCGATTTGCCTCGAATGACATCGTTATTTGGCGACATGAATTCGAGAGGTTCACGCCGATCTTCGTCGAATTATGCACAAACCGACAAGTGCTCCACATTTCTAAGTACGCTTGAGCCCGGATACCATCTCACCTGGATATGAGAAACGCAGCAATGCAGGAGAAGCTTGCGACCCATCTTGGTCCATCGATAAAGTGGGGATCCAGTGACTCAACGGAGTGACAGCCACAGTGCAACAGGAGGGATCTTCTTGGCTAGAATACTAGTTGTCGATGACGACCCGGGTATTGGATCGGTGCTTCAGGAAGCGCTCGAACTAGAAGGACATTCTGTGGTAACTGCGTGCAACGGACTTGTGGCAATGGGATACCTGTCTTCTGACCCTCTTTCAGACATCGTTCTCGCTGATGTCATGATGCCCGTGATGAACGGCAAGGAGCTAATTGAGAAGATCAGAGCAGAGCCCCGCACGGCGAACTTGCCTGTAATTCTTATTACTGGAGCATCGCCAGGCAGCAAAGGCTTTCCACACCCAGGCACGTACGATGCGCTTGTTTCAAAGCCCTTCGACATATGGGATGTCACAGAATGCATAGACTCACTCCTGACGCCCAGTCTGCCTCAGACGAATCACCTGTGACTTGGGCCCTGGCACTCAGGATAATCTCAATTGGCCCATGGCATTAGAACCCAAATCGGGTTCGCCATTGGTGGCCGGCGGCAGGCTGGCCACCAACTTTCATGCCGGCGCCTGCCCCAAATGCTCTTCTCAGACCCTCCACGTCCCTCCCCCGAGCAACGCGGATTATCTCGTCGCCAATACCCCCCTGGCTCTGGAAGGATAATCACCCCAAGCAGAGTAATCATAGGCATCGGGACATGTTTTTGCACACCAAATAAGCTGGGGAGCATTGCAGCTGGGCCGTGTAGCGTCTGTTCTTTAGCCCGCCTGCACTAGTCCTCGGGGAGGTTCCTGTCATGAAAACACTACTAATAGCGCGGAAGCAATCACCTCATGGTGCACAATCTGCGCTTCACCTCTTCATAGCTGCATGCCTGCTCTGCGCCGTAATCACGTTTGCGCACA
This sequence comes from Bacillota bacterium, assembly GCA_028709305.1. GTDB lineage: Bacteria > Bacillota > DTU025 > DTU025 > DTU025 > UBA10085. The sequence goes on from JAQVXE010000032.1 coordinate 13,171, forward strand.
CGCCGTGTGCAGTAGCCGAGCAGCTTCGGATGGCAATTGCCGATGACCAACAGCTCACACGCAAATCCCAGATCAGGTGGTGGACGCTTACAACTAAGCACTTCAATGTCCATTTCCATGATGGACTTGCGGATGTTGCCAATGAAGTAGCCTTTCTGGCCGAGCGGTCGTATGCAATCCTGGAAGCAGAGTTTGGAGACGCCCCGGACATGATCGACCTGGTCATCACCGATCAAGTCGACATGACGAACGGGTTCGCTGTTCCCATGGCCGATTGCATAACCATGTACACAGCGAATCTGAGATGGTCAGATGTGGGAAATGCGAGGAACGCGTCGTGGCTTGAAGCCCTGCTCTTTCATGAGCTCGTCCACGAGATCGAACTCAATCAGGTTCGTGGAGGCGCACGCCTGACCAGGCTGCTCTTTGGGAAGATAGTCATGCCCAACTCGGTCAAGCCGATCCCTTTCATAGAAGGCCTCGCCATCTACGAGAAGTACAAGTTCCTCGGCGAATCAAGGGTGTCCGACTCGCGCACAAGGATGATGGCGCGACAGATGGCGATGGACGATGCCTATCCCACTTTCGAACAGATCAGCTGCTTCTACCAGCGGGATTCCTGGCCTCCGTCACATCTCCTCGGCTACAACTTCGGAGCCCTCTTCATGAAGCACATAGAGCAAGTATGCGGTTATGATGCCTTGAGCAACATTGCCGACATCTACGCCACAGGATCGCCTATCTCCGCAAGCACCTTCCAGCGATCTGTCCGAAAAGCCCTGGGCGTCAGCGTAGCAGAGCTCTACGAAGGCTTCATCGACGCGCTCCGAAAGGAGTTTTCTGCTGAGATAGAATCCATAACCATGGAAGGCTTGACCCCCGCGGTCCGCCTCACGAATCTGGGAGGCGTAGTGGAGTCGCCCACCTGGTCACCTAAGACTGGTCTTGCGGCCTACGCAAATCATTCTGCGGCAAGAAGCGGAGTCAGGTTGATCGACCCCCTTGATAGATCCGACGAGGAGGTCTTCGCGTGCATAGGCTATGACAGCGCATTTCCCGGCCTATCTCCTGACGGAGAATGGGTAGTCTACTCAAAGCCGGAATTCGACGCAGGGCCGTACCTGAGGCGCGACATCTATGTCCGCAACCTGAAATCAGGTGCAAACACCAGGCTGACCCAGGGTGAGCGTGCATATTACGCCCGCTTCAGCCCTGACGGCAGAGAAATCTACTTCGCCAAAATGGAAGGGCACGACGGTAGCTCCGCCCTGTGCGCCGTCGACATTGCCACGAGAGAGATTCGCACCGTCCGTTCATTTACGCACTGGCGCGGCGCCATACATTCCTTCGAAGTCTCTCCCGGTGGCCACAGCATAGCCCTGGCCATGTGGAGGCCAGGCGGGCATCAGGACATATACTTGATGTCGTGCGACGGAGGAGAGCTTGTCCAGATTACATCTGACCTGGCGCAGGATTGCGACCCGACATGGACGCCCGATGGACGGCACATCCTCTTCAGCTCAGATCCCGACGGGATCTACAACATATATTCTGCCGACATTGAAACAGGCGAGATCCGCAAAGTCACCAATGTGCTGACAGGAGCATTCTTCCCGGCAGTCTCCCCAAGCGGAGCCTCACTCCTCTTCGTTGGGTACGGAAAGCATGGGCATGACCTGTTCATCTCCGATCTGGACATCGCCTCAGCGCGCCCCGCACCACGGACCCACGATCCCATTCCTGAGCCAGAGCCGTGCCCAGCATATGGTGGCGAGATCACGCCTTACGCGCCTCTTGCACACATGACGCCAAAGTTCTGGCTCCCAACCTTTACAGGCGATACCCTGGGGCTATTATTCCTGGGGCTCGACCCAGTAGGATTCCGGTCATATGTTGCTAGTCTGGGAGTGGACTTAGCCAATGCCGGCCCTACTTACGAGCTGGTCTACGTAGGCCAGCAGTACTCGCGCTTCCCCTTGAGCGTTGCAGTCTCCGGCGGTCCTAAAGGCAACGAACAAAGCATCACCCTGTCGCTTCCGACATGGGGAGACCTATCCTGGTCTGGCGGGCTGACTCTTGGGTACCAACATAGTTCCTACACGGGAAAGCATACTCATCTCATAGTCGCCGAGGGAGACCTGTCAAAGACGATCGGACACGATTTGCTCCGCTCCACCATGAGTCTCAACGCCCAGACTTCGCTGGCCTCCGACACATTGTCCGGCCCGTGGACGCCCGGAGTGTCCCTCGCGCTTGAAAACTCTACTCGCCTGCCAATGTTGAGGAACAGTCGACTCATATTACAGTTTGGGGCAGGGTGGACCGGCTCCGGTGAGCTTGCAGACAAGCTGCACATAGGCGGACATGAAGGTGAATACCCTGTCAGAGGAGTTGAACACGGGTACGACTCAGGGACGCATGTCCTGCGCGGAAGCGCAGAATACGTTGTCAAGGTAGCTCCAATCGAAACGTCTCTCGGCCCGACCAGCATCTTCATCGACGACTTCCAGGCGTCCGTTTTCATCGATGCTGGTTCAGCCGGACAGCACTTCACACTGAACAACTCGGTAGCAAGCCTCGGAGTTGAGTTCGGGGTTTCAGTAGTTCCTGGCTACACAGACGCCAGAACTCTGGTTGCTGTCGGACTTGCCAAGCCGATAGCCTGGAGCCAAACGGCACCCGAGCCTTCGTCAAACTTCACGATCTATCTGAAGCTGTCAGGCGCCCCTCTATAGACCGGATGCAATTGCCAAGGCGCACCGAGGGCTGGCTGCCTGCGGCGCGCCTTCTGTTCATGCCATTCCCATGTGACGCTGCATGATGGAGACGAGTTTGCTGGCGTACTTAGGGTCGGTGGCATACCCTGCACGCTGAAGTTCCCACGCGAACGCAACCGGGTCGTCCCTGACTGCCAAGGCCGAGGCGTAGCGTGGAGCCTCGGTAAGCAGGGACGCATAATCAGCAAATGATTCCGCGTAGTCGTTGTAGGCCCTGAACCTCGCCTCTACATGGACTGGTCTTCCCTTGATGTAGTCAATATCGTTAGCCATAACTGAGCCCGCTGGGCCCTCGCCCTTGATGTTGAAGAGGTTGAATGCTTCCTGCCCCGTGTATTTGTCGCGGATAGGGCTCTTAAGCCACCCAGTCTCCAGAGCAGCCTGGGCCAGCATGATCTCTACGGGAATCCCTGTCTCATCAAAGACCTTCTCAGCATGGGGCCTGAGCAGCTCAAAGAACTCCTGAGGCATCACTGCGCCATGCACCTCCCTCAATCTCGTCATGAATAATCTATGCAGAGATTGAGTGTGCAGTCGACTGCCATAGGCATCCGTCCCCCAGAGCACAGGCGAATAGCACAACCATCAGCCCATAGGTGCTGTCCAACTATACAGTTGGCAAAGGCAACATGCCTTCAAATCCCCTGACGGGCAGACTCTGGCAGCAGCCGAACCGATCCTGTCGACCGGAGCAATAGCTAAACTTCTCTAGGCGACCGGCGCAGCTGTGACATGGAGGTTTCAGTCACCAGCCATAAAGTGAGACAGCACGTATGGGCGCAAGAGAAGCCCTTACTGCCTAAGCAGGCCAACAGGGCCCGATGTTCTTATGAGTCCTTCCAGAGCAGCCCAGGGCAAGAAGGAAACATAGGTCCCTTCAGCATAGCATCCCATCTCATAGGGGCCAAAGTAGAAGTCGATTCCGGCAGGGCTTACAGTAAACCTATCCAGTAGTTTTGGATCTACCTCAGTAATCTCTCCCTGGATTATCCAACTAGCCTCCTGCTGCCTCAGATCCGCGATTATCAGCTCCGACACTTTTCTCTGCCAATTGCTGCCTTTGAGGAATATGTCGTCAAGACCGAACCTTGATGCTCCAGAAGACGACAGTAGCAAGTTGATTGGGGCATGCCACGTCATACCATGGGCGCCGCCGGTGTACCCATATGTCTCCTCCATCATGCTCATGACGTTGTCCGAGGCATGCCTGATGCCTACGCGGCACACACATTCCCAGTACGTGCCGGCCGGGCAGAAATCAGGATATATCTCAGGGAAGAGCTCGAAGTCTTCTTCCACTGAAGACCAAAGGGCTTCGTCGACTATCCCTTGCACCGCTGCCATGCTCTTGTTCTCGCCTTCATAGTGGAAAACGGGGCGCTCAAGCCATACGTAGAGAAACCCCCTTCTCATTTCCTGGGTCTGCACCATCTCAGCAACGAGTCGAAGCGAAAATGGATACTCCCTTGTTCCATCGGCACTAGTCCATGTTCCGTTCCACTCGTTGGCGAACGGGTTGAAGTCGAATACCCACTCCCCTGTGACCTCCCCGTCGGCAGTCAGTTCGCGGACGCCGAATGCCCCTCCCCTGTTCACGCCATCAAGTTGAAGCGCGGTGCCGTATGAGTCGTACCAATACTGTCCTGACACCTTTGAACCCTCAACGATCAGATCCATCTGCACAGGCCATCTCCCATCGATCTCACCTACCAAGCGGTAGCGGAAAGGCTCGATGGCAAATATGGGAGACGCCGCGGCCAAAAGTATCAATCCAACAGTAAGCAGCGCAAAGGTTCTGTGTCGGATCTGCACTTGCATCCCTCCAGTCTGATGTTACAGACCCATCATATCACTAGTGCTAGGACACAGACGTAACCGATGGAAACAGGCAACGCGGCAGAGAGTGTTCTCTGCCGCGTTGCCTAGCGAAGGTAGGTGTGCATAACGCCACTAGCAGGCACTGCTGGGCGTCTATCTGTCCACTGATCATGCCAACTAATGCTTCTTCATCTCACCGAGATAATCCTTCTCATACTGAGCTCAGTGCATATGCCTACTCGTAGGCGATTGCGAATCAAGCATCTCGATGGACTTTCGGTTGATACCGTAGTATGGATCGTTATCCCCGAACAACGGAAAGACATCGGGATCACGATTGATTTCAACGTGCGGAAGCACCCGCTGAATGGGCCTGAGGATGACCACCCGAATCCGGTCACCCTCAGGCCCATTTGAATCCTTACGCTCGCCTCTTGCGCGCCGCCTTCACGGCGGCAAGACCTGTCGGCTTCCATTGTCTGGCACTGATGCCCCGCGCCGCCGAGAGGTAATCCTCCCAACGGACGGGGGAATCCCCGATGATCTTGAACTGCAGTGCACCCACTGGCCCCACTACAACAAGCTGATTCGCGAGATTGAGGTATGTGAAGGCTATGTCGCCCAGCAGCGCTGTATGGGGTGACTGCTCCGATCGGAATATTAGAGCATTGTCAGTAAGAGCAAGGGTCCCGCGCCCAAGGTCGACCAATCTTGCCGTTGACTCTATTCTGAAAGCCCGAGTAGCGCACTCGATGCTGAACATGCCATCGATCGCTCCTTCCATCCTACCCTCACGAAGGAGTTCTATCAGCTTAGAGTGGTATTGCCTTTGGATCATTCTCTCACCTGTGGAGCAGCTAACCAGCTCAAGCCCTGCAGTCACATCCCACTCAGCTCCACACTTGCTACACTTGAGACCTGTGGCGGTCTCCTGAAGTGTCATCGCGCCGCCACACTCAATGCACCCCCATGTGACAGTAGTAATCCCCTTATGCAGCGCTAGCGCTCGCCGAGGGATGGGCGGCTCGGTCGCGAAGTTGAATATCCGCGCTTCCACGGCGTGCCTGAAATCTGGCACATCTCTGTAGTCGCTTGGATCTATTAGTTCAAAGAATCTGACCGTCAGGTTACATATGCCCGGCAGCTTTGACCATCGAGGCCATGCCTCATGTCCTCCGACAAGAGTTACGCAAAGGACCGGGACACCCATGTGCCGCAAGAGCCTGTAGACCTCGTCTCCGACGATCACTGGCCCCCCATCCCAGTTCCTCTGTCCCTCAGGGAAGATTCCTACAGGGCTGCCTGCATCAAGCCGACGCCTCATCTCGCGGATAGAAGCTATGTCCCGGCTCCACCTTCGCTTCGGCATTGCCTTGAAACACCGGAAGAACCAACGCGTCAATGGATGCCGGAAAAGCTCATCTGATGCCACGAAGTAAATCGGACGAGTAAAGTAGCCGCCTATGAGAAACGGATCTACCAGGTTAACATGGTTGCTCACAACCATGACAGGCCCTTCATGGGGGATGTACTCTTCCCCCTCAACCTGCACATTCCACAGAATGCGGGATAGCCCCCGGAAAAACGCCATCAGGATGAGTGTAGTATTGGGCATCTCATAGACGTCCCAATAGAGCGCTCGCCAGACCGGAAGAAGTGTCGGCGTTCGCCGTCTGTGATCCTCGTATTTCATCCCGAACCTTCTTCGAAGCCGCGGCTCCTCCACAAAGACACACCAGAGAGCAAAAGCAATCCCCAATATCACTGCCTCTGCAAGAAGGCCCACAGAGCCCCGGTGTATGGCAACGCCGCCCCAGAAGACTGTGTATCCCCAATACATAGGATGCAGGACGAATCTATATATCTGCGTATCCACAAGATGTTCCGGTTCATCTCCAGGCCACCCTTTTCCCGAGAAGGAGAGAACCATGGAGGCTCTGAACGCCACATAGGCCCCCAGCAGAGCCATGGCAAGGCCGACGATCTCGCGAGGCATGTTAAGCGGCGTATCAGGGACATGCGGTTCAAGATACGGAGCTAGCCTCACCATCACCCAGGGGATAAGCACCACGAATGTCAGAACCATAAGCCATGCTTTCCACTTCTTCTTCAATAGATATCCGCAGCAGCCATTGGCTCCTGCAGACGCTCACCTCCGTCCACTAATGCAATGTAGGCTTGAGGAAGCAATTCCGCACGCACCATGCAAGCTCCTCCCACCAGTTACTCCTGATCTGAAGGAAAGAAGCTTGTGGATTGGCCACAACTGGACGGCACTCCACGCTCTGAATATCGGATGGAATCTGACTGACACCGAGTCTTACATACAGCTATGTGTTATCATATTTGCGTATTGACTATTGCGGTTTGGCCTAAAGAAGACTATCATGCGCACATGTCTGCGCCAAACAGGGGGATGGCAACATGGATTGTAAGGCAGTGGCAGCAGCAATATGCGATTGGCTACAGAAGAGTGTGAAGAGCGCAGGGTGCAACGGCATAGTCTTTGGGCTCTCAGGGGGCCTCGACTCTGCTGTTGTGGCAGGGTTGGGTATGCGGGCTTTGCCCAATGGTTGCCTCGGCGTAATCATGCCGTGCCACTCCGACCCGCAGGATGTGGAAGATGCGGAAGCGGTAGCCCGCTCATTCGGCCTGCCGACGATCACGTGCGATCTGGGCCCGGTCTATGATAAACACCTCGCAAGTCTACAGAAGCTCCTCGCTCCCTATGTTGCCGACAGAGGCACGCATCCAGTCTTCGAAACAGACTCCAAGATCCAAATGGCGGAGGCCAACCTCAAACCACGTTTGAGAATGACGGCGCTCTACTACTACGCCAACATCCTCGGCTATCTCGTAGTAGGAACGACCAACCGGAGCGAGCTCACAGTCGGTTACTTCACAAAGTACGGAGACGGAGGTTCCGATCTCCTGCCCCTAGGGGAACTCGTCAAGACCCATGTGCGCGAGCTCGCCGAGTACCTCGGCGTTCCCAGAAGCATCATTGACAAGCCTCCTACTGCGGGTCTATGGGAGGGCCAAACAGACGAAGGCGAAATGGGGATCTCCTACCCTGAGCTAGATCGCTACATTCTCACAGGAGAAGCCCCCGACAGAGTCAGGGAGCGGGTGGAGGCTTTGAATCGAAGTGCCCAACACAAATTCGTGAGGCCGCCTATTGCACCCATTGATCTATCCTGACCCATACGCGCTGTCCCAACATGCGGTTGGCGGGCAGCCATTTCCAGTCAGGCTGCCCCAGCCACTCCATTGCCACCAACCACGAACTTGGACAGCACGTATGGGGCTTGGTTGGGGGCATCGACACACATTGAGCAATCGACTTCTTCCACCAGGAGCTTCCTCACTACCTTTTTTGTGTTATAATTCTCAAGAGTCTGCTCGCCGCCCCCGCTCGTCCGGGGCAGGTCTAGCTGTCTGCGTTTTCCAGACAGCCCAAGTCCGAACCCGGCGAAGAACGGAGTTGCTTCAATAGATGCAGAAGGCTTTTTCCGCTACA
>JAQVXE010000131.1 GCA_028709305.1 Bacillota bacterium
CTTTGCCTGCGGCTTCCTTCAGATTCCACCTCGCGGTGACCACCCTTGCCGTTCGGCTAACAGTTCCCCCTGCAGGGCCTGTAGGGGACTTGCACCCCCAAGTGAGTGCGCCCTGCCGGGCGCACAACTAAAAAGGATGGCCCAACCGGACCATCCTGACGATATAGAGGCCGTGCACCCGCCTTCGACATGCTTCCCCAGGCGGTACCGACGTAGCCAGCTCCGACCAGGCGCTCCCGCGGCACACGAGGGTATCTGCTTACCGCTGCTACCTCCCGGTCCTGACGGGGTTCACAAAGCCCCGTTGCGCGGGACCCAGCCCTCAACACCACTTGCGCCGGGCAGGCCCCAAAGAAGTCAGGCCTAGGACGGGAATTCAACCCCGCTATAGCGGTTTTCGGGTTCAGGGCACCGCTACCTCCCCATCTAGCACGGCCAAAGCCAATATAGACAAAAATGGCGGAGAGGGTGGGATTCGAACCCACGAGGCGGTTCCCCGCCTACTCGCTCTCCAGGCGAGCGCCTTAGACCAACTCAGCCACCTCTCCGCAATATGAAAAGCTACACAATAGCCCCGGAATCTATGGCGGAGAGAGTGGGATTCGAACCCACGAGGCGGTTCCCCGCCTACTCGCTTTCGAGGCGAGCGCTTTCGACCAACTCAGCCATCTCTCCGCAAGCCATATCAAAAATCAACGCCTGTTTGCAAAGAACTCCTCGAGCAAGGTTCCTGCTTCCTCCGCCATTACGCCGCCTGTCACACTAACCCAGTGGTTAAGCCTCAGGTCCCGTGGTATGTCGAAGATCGTGCCTGCCGCCCCGGTCTTAGGGTCGGCCGCCCCGTATACGAGCCGATCAAGCCTCGCCTGAACTATGGCGCCTGCACACATCGGACACGGCTCCAGGGTCACATAGATAGTTGCTCCCGAAAGCCTCCACGCCCCGACATGCCTCGCAGCCTCCCTGATGGCCAGGATCTCGGCATGTGCAGTTGGGTCGTTGTCCGATTCTTTGCAGTTGTACGCGCGTGCGATGATGTCATCTCCCAGCACTACAACTGCGCCAACCGGCACCTCTCCGGCCAGCGAAGCCTTGCGGGCTTCAGCCATGGCCTCCCTCATGAACTTAGTATCAAGCAATTCTTGTTTCATTGTTCCTCGGAGCGTTTCCTGCTCGCCACATATGTTACCATACCAATGAGGGTAAATCAACATTGCCGGCACGTTCCGTCGAGGCTCAATAAGAGGCGTCTTTCCCTGTGCCGATGTCTGCGTCAGGCAGGTGGGGATTTGGGCTCTCCCAAAGGGCGCATCGAAGAGAAAATCGATCTGCAGAACGAATAAAGGGTTCTCATCCAGTATCCAACAGGAATCTTTTTCTTGCCACAATTGTGCAGGCTTTTCGGGCAAACCCCCAGCTTGATAGGGAATATGTCCTTCGTCTTCCTGCTTCCAAGCCGCATCCTCTAATATATTTATTTTGGCAGCATCTTGCAAGTTTGCGGGAAAGGGCTTAAGATATATGTGGCTGTTGTTCAAGCGCACGCATTCTAATGCCTGTCGACTTGATCAAGAGACTATCCAATCGAATCGAGGATGATCAAGTTGGCATACGAAGACAAGATCCTCAATTGTAGAGATTGTGGACAGGATTTTGTGTTCACCGCGGGAGAGCAGGAATTTTTCGATCAGCGTGGATTTCAGAACGAGCCGTCGAGGTGCCCGGATTGCAGGAGAGCCCGCAGGGCCTCTAGTGGTTCTGGTAACCGCCAGATGTACGAGGCCGTCTGCTCAGCCTGTGGAAAGCCAGCCTACGTTCCATTCCAGCCAAGCGGCGACAAGCCGGTTTACTGCAGTGAGTGCTTCGCTGCGCAGAAGTCAATGAGGAATAGGTAGGCAACTCAAAGAGCTCGTTTGATAATATGAAGCGTTCGATGTAGGCATGGAAAGCCCTGGGATCCCGGGGCTTTTCCTTTTCTCAATCCTGTCTGCTTGTGCATGTGTCAATGCGCCAACAGATCTCGCCGAACTTCCTACGCGGCCTAGGCTCGCGGCAACTCCAGGGTAAGAATAGCGCCGCCTTCCGGAGAGCTTCGCGCAGTGAGCGAACCTCCCTGCTGTTCAATGAGGGCTTTCGAGATTGCAAGGCCCAGGCCTGTTCCCCTGGGCTTTGAAGTGAAGAACGGGGTAAACACGCGGGAAAGGTTCTCTTCGGGAATCCCCGGACCGTTGTCGGCTACCTCGATGATGACTCTTCTTCCCTCGGCTCGCGAGCGGATATTGACTCTGTGCCCGGGCTCGCCCGGCGCAGCTTCAACCGCATTTTGAACTAGGTTGAGCAAAACCTGCCTCACCTGATCACGGTCGCATCTCGCCTTCAGATTCTCGCAGGCGGGCGATGCTTTCAGCATCACTCCTGACTCTTCCACGTACGGAGTCACACTCTCCAAAAGCTCGCCCACGATATCTTGCACAGATACATCAGCTGCCTGAGGCTGCCTCGGCCGGGCGTATTGAAGGTAGTCAGAGGCTATGCTGTTCATGTGATCCAATTGGCGGACGATGTTAGAAAGCCACATCCTCTTCCGCATGTCAGCCTCTTGAGTCAAGATGAGCTGGACAAGGCCTTTGGAGACGGCTATTGGATTGCGCATCTCGTGAACAATGGCCGCTGCCTCGCGATTCGCCGCAGCACCCCGTCTGAAAGCGTAATTCTGTTCCCACTGCCCGAGCCCGCGCATGATATGCCATGATGATACTAAGAGTGCGGCCGTTGTGACGATCGCAAGCGCCACAAGGCTGCCTGCGGTGTATAATCTTCCAGGCCCCATAACTTTAACTCGCATGCCGGCCCAAACATGGCCAGCAATCTCACCGCTATTGTAGAGGGGATATGTTTGCACTGCCATCCCGCCCTTGCCCTGGCTCTCTTCAGCTCCTGACGGACGTAGGAGCTCGGGCCGGCCCGTGCGATATATGCTGAATTCTTCAGGAGGCAGCTCTCTGTATATGCTTCCTGCGTCAGCCAGAGGATACATGGCAACCTGAGCCCTAAGACCTTTCGCATAATAGCCGAATTGCACCTCTGGGTAAGCCTGTGACAGGGTCTCTAGCCGAGGTTGCAGCTCGACATGGAGCACGCGAATCTGCTCTTCTCTGGGCTTTCCAAGGGATCCTCTCTCTTCAAGGAGACGTGAATAAGACCCATAGCCCGATGCAAGCTCAACTTCGAGCAGCCGGCATATGGAGTAGAGTTCACGCTCGTAGCCTCGAATCTCAGCGTGCCCAAACTTCCGCCCTCCCAAGGCCACAGCCAGTAGCGTTGGAATCAGGGAGGCAGCAATTACAATAGCGTATGCCTTCCACGCTATCGCCGAAGGAAAGAGGAAATCCCTAACCGAGCGAGACTTCAAGGCAAACCACTCCTCGCGAAAGGCTTGTCCCAATCAATGCGGGTGCAGCAGGGCAACCGAAAGGTTGCCCTGGATCTTTTCACTCACCGACACGATGAGGTTGTGCACCCAACATTAGGGGACGCAAGATAATGGCATTGCATTCAATGCTAATTCTCTTCTTCTCTAAAACCGTGCACTGGCAGTGGCATACTGAGCCGACATGCCGCCCTGCTTCCACATTAGAGAGTATCCAATCTCCCCCTGATTGACTTTGAATCCAACGCCGCCAGTATATGACGTTGCCCACTCGCCGTCGTCCCTTTCCCTGATCGCCCCGCCTCGCAGAGCAACGCTGTCAGCTATCCATACTTCGGCACCGCCTGAGTACCACGGCTCGACGCCGCTATCTCGCCCGCCAAGTCCGTGGAGGTCGACGGCCATAGTGAACGACTTAGATGGCTTTACCGATAGGCCGATGGCAAACTCAGGGGAGAACTCTGTTTTCATCGGCTCGTCTTCGCCAAACGTAGTCCTTGTTACTCCTGATGCTTGAATGCCGGCACAAAGATATCCAAAGTTGAGCATTGCGCCAACATCAGTCGTCAAGAAGCTGCGGGAGTCATCTCCGATCTTGACGTAGCCGACGCCTGCTCCCAGGGACAACCAGTCAGTCACTGACTTCCCCAGGCGATAGGTAGTGTATCTCAGACCACCGGTTGCCTCCTCATCAGCAGTTTTCTGATAGACGAACGCAAGTCCGCCGGCTCCAAGCCCGCGATCCTTGTCGCAGATCCCCGCATATAGCAGGTTGCAATCCTTCAGGCTGCCCCCAAAGCCAGCTCCTAGAGAAAGGGATATCTCTCCCTCATTGAATCCGAAGACTGCGGGATTGGAGCAGGCTGCATCAGGGTTGTCGGCAACTCCCACGTGGGTCCAACCCATCCCCATAATCCTTGCATTGGGCGGATACGGGGAGTTACATGCCATGGTCGGTGCGGCTGCCACAACAAGTGCAACCATGCAGAGCACAGCCATGACAGCACTTCGCTGCAATCTCATAAGAAGCTTCACCATGCCTTTCACCTCGCCCACTCCTTAATACTCTGGGTAGATGATCTTGGGGGTTATGAATATGACTGTCTCCGTGTCAACACTTGCCTTCTTTGTGCTGCTAAACAAAAGCCCGAACACAGGCAGGTCTCCCAGAACCGGGAACTTGGACTGATTCTCGTATTCTGACTTCAGCTTCAGGCCGCCGATGACAAGAGTCTCTCCGTCGCGCACCATGACGGTTGTAGCAACTCTCCGCCGGTTGACCGTCGGCAGACTGTTGGCGGTTTCAACTGCATCCGAGACTTCCGGCTCGATGCTCATAATGATCTCGCCTTTGTCCGTCACCCTGGGGGTAAACTTCATGGATATTCCCGTCTTTACCGATTCAACCCTAGTTGTAGTTGTCGTTTCTGTGCTTGATGTTGAGACAGTAAAGTACTTCTCCTTGCCCAGGAATATCTCGGCTGTCTCCCCGTCGAGAGCCAATAGCTGCGGGGTGGCATGGATCTCGGCCTTCCCTGAATCTACAAGGAACTTCATGGCCATGAGCATGCTCTGCAATCCACCTGCCAGGTTCAGCTTGCCGCCCCAGATCCCCGAGACAAAATCTATGAATCCCGATGCCGGCACACTCGGGTCAGACTCTGCCCCGGACCCCTCGTATCTCCAATC
>JAQVXE010000033.1:0-8490 GCA_028709305.1 Bacillota bacterium
GCCAGGAATACATTTGAAAACGCCCAGTTTTCGTGGGATGTATTGCGGACATTGAGTGTGCCAGTGAAAGACGTTATTCTAGTCTGCAAGGCTTATCATTCAAGGAGAGCCTTGCTCACCTACAGATCGGTCTTCCCGTTGGACATCAACTTTTGTGTATCACCTGTAATAGATAGAAGGGGAATCTCAAAGGACAATTGGTTCTTGAATGAAGACAGTATCAGTATTGTAATGGACGAAGTAGTCAAGATCGGAACCTATTTTCGGGACGAAATACCAAAGTGGATTTGAGTAAGTCGTGGCCGTGGGAGCCCTGGGGATCAAGGGGCTTTGCTGCAATGCCCTTCCTTGCCTTCAAGAACAAGTAATCTCACCTCCAATAGGCACTCGGCCTACACTCTCACACAACACGTGCAGATAGGAAATTCACTATGTAACGAGGAATATGGGGGCGAGAGGAGTAATTGATACGGAGTATGGTTACCAAGGTGTACATCTTGGACTTAGCAGAGAAAGACCCGATAGGGCGTCGACAGATCCGTGACGCTCCCACAAAAGGTCGACATCAGCAGAACCACCTTTCTAGGTGACCATGTATCCATGCCTACGATACTCCCACAGCCGAGGAGGAATCAGAGAAGAGAGGAGCAACTGTCATGCAAGGTATGGTGTCAGTCAGGAATTTGGTCAAAACATTCGTGTCCAAGGAAGAAACGGTTACGGCTCTCAATAATGTAACATTATCTACCCCTCCCAACAGGATACTAACCCTTCTGGGGCCTTCCGGATGCGGGAAGACCACACTCCTCAGATGCATAGCCGGGCTTGAATCTCCCGATTCAGGCGAGATCTCCATCGGCGATGAGGTGGTTTGGTCTAAGGCCCAGGGCATATCCTTGCCTCCTGAGCGCCGGGGCATTGGAATGGTGTTTCAATCTTACGCTATTTGGCCCCACATGACTGTCTTTGGAAACGTGGCGTACCCGCTCGAGATTCGTGGAATACCGAAGAGCGAGATCGAGGAGCGCGTAAAGAACATCCTCGAACTCGTGCAGCTGAGCGGCTTCGAAAATCGACTGGCGACCAAGCTCAGTGGCGGACAACAGCAGAGAGTGGCTCTCGCCCGGGCCCTCGTGGCCGAGCCCAAAGTGATTCTTTTTGACGAGCCCCTCAGCAACCTCGACGCGAAGCTCCGTGAGAGCACACGCCAGGAGCTCAGAGACTTTCTTACCGAACTTGCCATCTCCGCCATCTATGTCACTCACGACCAGGTGGAGGCCCTTACAATCTCGGACGATATCGCAATAATGCGTGGAGGCGTAATAGTTGAACGAGGCACGCCCCAGGACATCTATCTTCGCTCCAACAATCCGTTCGTGGTGGACTTCATCGGCAGAGCCAACTTCCTGGAGGCGACGATCAAGGGTTACAAAGACGAGAACCATGCCATCGTATCTTGCGCCTTAGGCGATGTTGTGTGTAATGCCCCATGCGACCTTGGCATCGGAACAAAGGTGACTATCTACACTCGTCCCGAATCCTTCGAGGTAGTGGCACCTTCTTCGCCTCCGGTTGAAAACGAGTTTGAAGGCACCGTTACAAGTCTTCTTTTTGCAGGGGAAGCGCACGAGGCCGAGATCTCCGTTGGCGGGGCTCGCGTACTGGCAAAGCTCAAGTTCCATATCCCGCTCAAGAAGGGCGACAAGGTGCGACTGCATATCGACCGTGAGTGGTGCCGCGCCCTTGACCCGGCAGAGGAGGCATGACAGTGCTTGAACGTCAATCCAGTCGTCGCATTCCACTGGTAGTGATTCTCATTATCATCGTAGGCGCCTTAACCGTCGGTCCTGTCTTGATGCTGGTGATAGGCAGCTTCTCTGAGGGAATCGGGGCTATTGGGACGTTCACAACCGACAAGTACGTGGCCGCCTACACCGATCCCGCACTCCCAAAAACGCTCTTGAATACGGTTGTTTTCACCCTCGGGACCGCGTGTTTCTCAACGATTCTGGGCGGTCTTCTTGCTTATCTGAGTGTTCGGACGGACATTCCGTTCAAGGGCTTGTTCCGAATCCTTCCGATAGTGCCCATGATGATCCCCCACGTTCTGTTCGCAGCTGCGTGGATAGCGTTGCTCAACCCGACCAATGGCATGCTGAACTTGTTTCTAAGGAACCTGTTCGGGCTCTCGAGCGGGCCGTTTAACATATACTCACTGGGGGGCATGATCTTCCTCGAAGGCATGCTCGACCTGCCCGTCACGTACCTTGTGATCTCGCCTGCCATGTATTCGTTTGACACGACCTTGGAGGAGGCCTCTCGGGTCAGCGGAGCATCGAACCTCTACACTTTGCGCAGGGTCACATTGCCCATACTGAAGCCCGCCTTCCTCGCCACGTTTACCTTGGCGATTATCCGGAGCCTGGCTGCGTTCGCCGTCCCGTCCATGGTGGGAATGCCCGGACGCATCCATGTCTTGACGACCCACATATACCGGATCATCTCCATAGGCTGGTCGCCTGACTATGGCAGGGCAGCCGCGATAGGCCTGATCGTGCTGGCAGCATCTATCATCCTTGTTTACCTGTACCGGCACCTCATCTCAGAGAGTTCTCAGTACGTGACCGTAACAGGCAAAGGGTACCGTCCGACCGTGGTAGAGCTTGGCCGTGCTAGGCGTCCCCTGTTCATCTTGTGCATTGTGCTCTTTTGCTTCCTGGTGGTCATACCTATGGTCACCCTCGTCTATATGTCGTTCCTGCCTTACTCCATGGTGCCGAGCGCGCGCGCTTTCAGCATGATGAACCTTCGCAACTGGCGTACCGTCCTTGCGAATTCCGTCATAACCCGGGCGCTCAAGAACTCCGCTTTCCTCGCCGTTATCGGGGCTACTCTGGGTATCCTGCTGTCGGTGTTCGTTGCCTACGTTATCGTTAAGGTGAAGAGTAGGGGAAGCGCGCTCCTTGAGTCCCTCTCGTTCCTCTCCTTTTCCTTCCCGGGCATGATCATCGGCGTAGGATTCATGTGGTTCCTCGTGAAAACTCCTCTCTATGCGACTATCTGGGGCCTTCTCGTGGCCTACGTAGGGACCTACTTGCCTTATGGCGTCCGTCCCCTACGGAGCGCTTTCATGCAGATAGACGAAGAGCTTGAGGAGTCGGCGAGAGTGTTCGGCGCGAGTTTCCTGCGGGCGCTGAAGGACATCATAGTGCCCCTTCTCGCCCCTGGCGTTGTGTCGGCATGGATCCTGATGGCTTGCATGTTCATCCGCGAGCTGAGTGTTTCGGTGGTGCTGTCGCGCCCAGGCACTGAGGTGCTTACAGTGGAAATCATGAAGCTGGCCAATGACGGCCTTTGGGGTCAGGTGGCTGCCTTAGGCATTATCATGATTGGCCTTTCCACTGTGCTTGTGATTGTTGCAAGCTTGATGCGCGTTCCTTTGTCACAAACAGAGCAATAAGTGTGAGAACAAAACAGGCTGCCTTCCGGAACACGGGAGGCAGCCTGTATGTACTCGCCTTCGTCTAGAAGATGGTCTTGAATACTTCGGACCAACGCTGGATCTCGTCGTCAGAGAGCTCTCGCAAAGGTATCACGTTAGCTTCCCTGATGTCTTCAATAGGCGGATAGACGTCTTTATAGAGCACCCACTCGCCTACCTGTTCAGCAAGGATGCGAGCCGAGGTCTCTGAGAGCCAGAAGTCAACGAAAAGCCTGGCAGCATTGGGCCTTGGAGCATTCTTGGCAACAGCGATTCCCCGTGCTGATCCCATGAGAGGCTCGTTCTTGAGCCGGGCCCAGCCGAGGGGAGCAGGAGCCTTGGTCACTATGTACTTGGGCATGGAGATTCCGATGACCTTCTCTCCGGTCTCGATAGGGCCGGGGGTAGGTCCGAAGGAGGCCACGAACATTGGATTATTCTTGGCCAGACCTCGCAGGAAGTCCATCCATTCGGCCTCAGTGGAGAACACATGCTCCTTGAGGCCCACAAGCCATGTGATGGTTGTTGCGTGTGTTGTAGGGTCAGGCATTACGATCTTGTTCCGCCATTTGGGATTAGCAAGATCACGGTATGTGGTAGGCACGTCCTGCGGCTTCACCAGCTCGGTATTGTAGATGATAGCTACGGCCTCGATGCCGAACTGCTGGATTACCCCGTCGGGATCCTTTGACCATTCGGGGTAGTTCTTGCTCATCGGTGACACGTACTTGGCCAAAACGCCGGCGTTCTTCAAGATCTGCAGTATGGGCAGGGGTGCTTGGAGCACGTCTGCGACCAGTCGTCCGGCCTGGAACTCAGTCTGCACTGTGGGGACGTACACTGCCGTGGAGACACGGGTGTACTCTGCCGGTATGCCGCACTGGGATTGGAATGCCTGCATGATAGGATCTACCCCGGTGATGTTCGCATAGAATATGGCCTTGCCTTCTTTCCTGGCCTCTTTGAGCAGCGGATGTTCACTGCCTGCTGCTACGCCCAGCGCCATTGCCAGGATAACGCAGCATATTGCCAGCATGCGAATCAGGTTTCTCAGCTTTGTCCTCATCTTCGTTTCCGCACCACCTTTTGTTAATGTTTAGAAAGACGCTAAAACATAAGTTCGGCAATTAGCTAAGGTTTCCTGCCTGTATTGCGGGCGTGCGAGGCAGGAGTGTGCCCCTGCTCCTGAATGTACCTTTGTCTTGCAACCTTCTTCATTTGGGCGGAGTGGGTCACCCGGTTAAGTAGTTGGCCTTCATTCCCAAATTCCCATCCCAAACTCCTATAGTCGCACTCACATGCGCATTCAAATGCTGGAAATCGCCATCAAACCAGGTGGGACAGGGTTTGAAGCCGTTGCCGGCGATCATCTTCAGGCGAAACGCATCGCCACGGACGCTCGCAATTCACCTAAGCCTTGAATGAACCTTGTAACATCGTAATCAACATGTGAAATGGGGACAAAAGAAGATTGGCGAGCGGAGGGACTCCGGAACTCTTCCTGACTGTGCTGGACTCGCTGTCAACCTTCTGTCAGCTGTACGGCAAGTCCGGCCCGAAGGTGCAGCAACTGCCATACGCCCCAAGGCAGGATAACCAGTACTGTGCGTCAAACTACATCATCTTAATGGAAACTGCGCTGGAAGGATTCTGGCAGTCAGTCTGGAGTGATAAAAAACGAGAGTCATCATAATTGGCGCAGGTAAACTTGGATTTGAGCTTGCGAGTAGGATATGTCAGGAAAACAAGGACGTAGTCGTGATCGATCGAGCAGCCGAAAGGCTAAGCGAAATCGAGCGCAACCTGGACGTAATGGCGATCCACGGAAACGGCGCGTCCATGAGGGTTCTGGAACGCGCCGGAGTGGCCGGCGCATCACTTGTCATAGCCGCAACAGACCTGGACGAGGTCAATATGCTCGCGTGCATCTTGGCCAAACAGGCTGGTGCACACACTACCATCGCGCGGGTGCGCGACCCTGACCACGATACCGATCTCGCCCTTGCCACAAATGGCACGTATCCCGGGGTGGACATTGCCATCAACCCCGACCACCAAGCTGCGGCCGATATTGCACGCCTCATCAAGAACCCTGATTCTTCAGAATTCGACTACCTTGCCGGAGGCAAAGTGCAGATTGTGTCGCACACAGTCGAACCCGATTCTCCCGTTGCTTATGCCTACGTCCGGGAGCTTAACATCGCCACCGCTACACTAGTTGCCATACTGCGCGACGGCGATGTGCTCATCCCCAGGGGCGATACAGAGATCCTTCCCGGCGACAAAGTCTTCGTTGTGGGAAGGCGGGGAGTGTCAAGCGCATTCGAATGGCGAGCAGGGCGCGAAGCCAAGCGGCTGCAGACAGTTAGCATACTAGGCGGTTCCAGCATTGGCTATTATCTCGCCCGAGCCCTGGAGCCCCTGGCCGCCCATGACGTGCAGCTCAAGATGTTCGAGAAGGACCCCGAGCGGTGCAGAGACCTTGCCGAAGCATTCCCGCGCCTCACAGTGATCCAGGGCGATCCGTCCGATCTTCAGATACTGCAGGAAGAGAATGCCCAAGGGTCTGATGCAGCTGCAGTAGTGGGCCACAACGACCAGTCCAATCTGCTCACAGGGTATCTCCTGAAGCGCATGGGTGTGCCTCGCGTTGCGGTCTCGCTCAAGCGCACTGAGTACCTAGCCTTTACCGGACCAATGGATCTTGATGCCACGGTTGTGCCGAGGATCAGCGCGGCAGCAGCCATACTCAAGATCATCCGCGGCGACCATGTGCTCTCGCTTGCCCTCCTCAAGGAGGCCCGGGCGGAAGTCCTGGAAGTGCTCGCTCCAGAGGAATGCCCTGCATGCCGTGTGCCTCTGCGGAACTTGGGAGTGCCGCAAGGCGCTGTAATCGGCGTGTTAGTCCGCCGAGGGCAGGTCATCGTGCCCCGCGGCGACACCGTAATACTCCCCGGCGATCATGTAATCGTCTTCGCATTGGAATCGGCAAGAGAAGAGACAGCTCGCCTGTTCGAGCACTAAGAGAGGCGTATGCATTGAACATTCGGTCAGTAATTAGCTCGGTTTCGCGCATCGTGGTAGTATTCGGGGCCTTGATGCTGGCGCCGGCTGCAATATCGCTCATGTTCGGCGAGGGGGACTGGGCGGCATTTCTCCTCTCGTCGGCAATAACTGCAGCCGCAGGCGTTACAGGTGTACTCCTGTCAGCTCCCAAGGACAATCGGCGCATAGGCAATCGCGAGGGCATCGCCATTACCACGCTTGGGTGGACAGCATGCGCCTTGTTCGGCGCCTTGCCATTTATCTTGGCCGGGAGCTTGAGCACACCCGCCGATGCAGTCTTTGAGACCATGTCAGGCCTTACCACCACTGGAGCAACTGTTCTTATGGACGTGGAGGCGCAGTCCCATGCGATCCTATTCTGGAGATCATTCCTCCATTGGCTCGGCGGCATGGGAATAGTTGTCCTCTCCATTGCGCTCCTGCCGGGCCTGCAAATCGGAGGCTCTCAGCTCTTCCGGGCCGAAGTGCCCGGTCCGCTGCCCGACCGCCTCGAACCGAGAATCCGCGAGACGGCGAAGCGCCTTTGGGGGATATACATTTTGCTGACGGTGGCTCAAACCGTGCTCTTGCGCGTCTTTGGCATGTCCCTCTTTGATGCTGCAACCCACGCTTTTGGCACAGTGGCAACAGGAGGATTCTCTACTGCAAACAAGAGCTTGGAGGCGTGGAATTCCCCGGCGATAGACATGATCGTGACCGTCTTCATGTTCCTTGCAGGCATAAATTTCACCCTGCACTACCGGGCCCTCCGCGGAAACTTCAAGCCCATACAGAAAGATGATGAGCTCAAGACCTACGCTGGAATCGTGCTGGCAGCTATCGCCCTGATATCCCTGGACCTTTTGGCCCATTCCAGGTACAGCCTTGGGAACACGCTGAGGCATTCATCTTTTCAAGTGGTATCACTAATCACCACAACGGGCTTCACTACTATCAACTACGACATATGGCCTCCGCTCAGCCGGGCGATCCTTCTGATATTGATGTTTATCGGGGGTTGCGGGGGATCCACCGCAGGCGCAATCAAAGTAGTCCGCGTGAACGTGCTGGCTAAGCACTCCATCAGGGAGCTGAAGAGGGCGGTTTACCCGCGTCGAGTCACTGTGATCAGGCTTAACGGCAAAGCAGTACCTGAAGAGGTCTCCAGCGCTGTGCTGGCCTTTGTCATACTCTATCTGTCGGTCTTCCTTCTGTCGACTCTGGCCATGTCAGCCATGGGCCTCGACCTCATGAGTGCCGTGGGATCTGTTGCTGCCACCTTGGGCAACATAGGCCCCGGGTTCGGGCTCGTCGGGCCCACATGCAACTACTCTGCTGTTCCGGCCATAGGCAAGTGGCTCCTTTCCTTTTGCATGCTCGTTGGGAGGCTTGAGGTATACACAGTCCTCAGCCTGTTCGTCCCGGGATTCTGGCGGAAGCCGTAGATGCACTGCTGTTTAGGGCCTCAACTGAACCACGAGAGTTTGAGACTGTGCTTTCGGCCTCGTGCTTTCAACCTAGATCATGGACGAATTGCTTGCTCAGCGCAATTATTCTTGGGCATAGACGAATCGCCATGATATGGCAACATACGCCTGGAATGCAATATATTATCTACTATTGCAGGAGTAAAATGGTTGCTCGTGAAGAACGTGTGGCTATGCAAGATAGTGCAGACTGCAATAGCTATTCATGCTTTCCCCGCTTAATTCGTAAATGGTGCGGAATAAGGACTTATGGGGAGGGCAAGGTATCATGAATCCATCAGTTGTCGCAAGACGGCATTTTCGGCGTATATGCGCAGGGGCCCTGATAACAGCTTTCATGCTCATGTTGACGGGGTGTTTTGGGACAAAGCCGCCCAAACCCCAGTTCGAATCTATCTCAGGGACAGTATCGGCGCCACCAAGCGCGGCTTTTCCGGAGCAGGTAGTGCCCGCAGCTGTGGATCACACGCTGGTAGC
>JAQVXE010000033.1:8590-11319 GCA_028709305.1 Bacillota bacterium
ACGCTGGCGGCAGAGGCATGGGGTAAGCATTATGGCCAAGGCATCGATATGCACGCGTGGGACTTCCAGATGAGCCTGGACGCCGCCATGGACGTTCTTGACTGGCTCGGCCGGCTGGATCTGACCCCTGGCGGAACCATGCTGAGCGCGGAGTATGGCAACGGGCTCGCACCCCTAGATGAGCTCGCGCCCGTTACTAACACCGTGCCGGCGGTCATCGACCCGCTGGTTGGACCGGCGAAGGAGATGATCCAGGACCTCAGAGACGCGGGCCTTACAATCAAGGGTACATACGAGCAGGAACTGGCCGAACCGGTCGAGGCCGTTATGACCGACGTAGGGCCGTATCTTGAGTCGGTAGCTTACCATGTGGATGGGTTGCATCCATACATTATCATGGATCCTGACGGATTCCCCTGCGGCGTATACGAGGAAGACGAGTACGGGTGGCCCTGGTTTCGGGCATATTATGAGGGGCCCGGAATAAGGTGGATAATTCACCGTAACGATGGCGTGTCGACAGAGACCTGGACCGTTGAGGGCGGCATGTTCCAGCCATCAAGCCGACCTCGTCGATGGACCGTCCGCGATCTCATGACTACCACAATCACGTTCGAGGTCAAGAACTCAGAAGATGCGCAGTTCGTTTTTGATGGTGGTCTGGTTCTGACTAGTGATGACGCTACTCCGGAGCTGGTCACCGGAGCCGTGCTCAGCGCGAGGCTGAAGGATTCACGCAATCAATGGCTTGCTCAGGAGACAACGCTCGTAGGCGATTACGAGGGTGAGTTCGATGAAACGGTAGGGTCGGTGCGTGTTGGGGTAAACGGCAGCTTCAGCTCTCAGTACATCAATGCCGATGGTGAGCTGGTCATTGACGGGAACCTCAGCCAAGGCGGTGAGGTGCGTTTTTCGGGCTCCATATCTGGCGCGGGCGTCACTGTGGCGGGAGCGTTGAGTCTTCAGGTAGTGAGCAATGCTACGATGCCAGACATAGGGCTGGCGCCGAATGATTTGAGGATCAACGGCAGTCTCACGAAAGCCGGTGTGGCTACGCCGATCTTCGAAGGAACAACGTACATTGAGGTAGAGAATGCTGATACCTTTGATTTCAGCCACGACCCGCCGATCTGTCCCGAAAACTGGCCCACATGCACCGTGGAGTTTAGCGGCTCCGTGAACCCGCGTGGCAAAGCCAGTGTGTCGGCGCATATCACTGTGTCTACAGAGGAGTACAATGCGTTCGATGCTACGGTGCGCTACGACCACGGAAGCAGATGGCTGGAGGGGACCGCGTCTTACAGGGAGCCCGAGGAGACTACATACGAAGGCGAACTTCACATGCAGAACCAGGCCGGGCTAAGGGTCGACATGGAGATGCTCTACAATTCTGACGACAGCTTCGAGGCAACGGGCACGATCAAGAACGCGTCCGGTGTTAAGATAGGGGACATAGTAACTGACCAAGATGGGCTCGTAAGGGTAGAATATGTCGATGGCACTTGGGAGTCGCTCTTATAGACGAGCATACACGTAATGCATATTCGGGAGGGGATGCCCCTCCCGAATGTGGTATCGGGGGGGAAATTGCGTGAAGACTCGATTGGCACTGACGTGGTTTGCAGTCTCCCCCAGCCGACGAGTGCAGCGTCAGGCGGGCTTTTGTCGGCAGTGTTGTCTATGGCTGCGGGGCCTATCGGCCAGTCACCGGCATTTGCGCTGTCGCGTCCTTCATGCACTGGCTTCATCCTGGATTACGGGCTTTCGTCCAACTTCATCAGTGCGAGCCCCGTTGCCAGAGAAGTCGCCCTCAGTCTCGCCGAGGGGACTCGGCGCAACAGTGCCCTTAGACGGCTCGCAAAACACTTGCCAGACGACTTTGTGGAGGACATTGCAAGGATAGAGATCTCCGGGTCGAATTCGGCCACACTTGCATGGGGGGAATCTGTCGAGATTGAGCTGGCCGAAGACGTTGTTGTTGAGGGAATTGCGTCTGGCGACACGGTGAGGTGGCTGGCAGGGCTTAGGCAGGGAGCGGAGGAACAGCAGGATGCCGACGACTACGAAATCGGCGTTCGAGCTCAGCTGTCCACTGTGCAGAGAGGCACAATCAGCATATGCGCCCCGATCGCGGCGCCCTCTGGGGGTGGGCAATCAGCAGTCGGGTTCAGTTTCAGTGCGCTTCGAGGCAAGACCCTGTACGACGCGAGTTTCGCCGGGATCGCCCAGGAGATGCCTGATGGCAAAGGGAAGCTAGTAGGCATGCTCGACAAAATGGAATGGGACGAAACCCGCGGAGGGGCCATGGGATACACAGTGGATGTTGCAGGCGCGGTGGCGTTGTCGGAGTGTGTTTCCTTGGGCGCATGCCTTAGGAATGCCATCGGCGCCATCACATGGAAGGACACTCTATTCGTTGAGGGCATCGTGAACACCGACACAGTCACCGTAGACGAGAACGGGTATCTGGTGTATGCCCCAACTATGACCGGGGTTCAGCGCACAGAGGATTGGCGGCAGGTTTTCCCAAGAGCGCTCGAGGTGGGTCTGGATGCAGAGCTTGCGGGCACGTGCGTCAATGGCCGTCTGTGCTATGATGGCCAGCGACTGCTGCCGGTTGCCAGGATTGCGTTCGACCTGAACAGCGTACCGCCGGCCGTGGCAATGGCAGGGCCCCACATGAATGGTTGGTTGCCCCGGCTCGAGCTGGGGTGGCGGATAACGCCTGC
>JAQVXE010000033.1:11419-21218 GCA_028709305.1 Bacillota bacterium
AGCGACTGCTGCCGGTTGCCAGGATTGCGTTCGACCTGAACAGCGTACCGCCGGCCGTGGCAATGGCAGGGCCCCACATGAATGGTTGGTTGCCCCGGCTCGAGCTGGGGTGGCGGATAACGCCTGCTCCTGTCTCATTCAGCCTCGAACAAGGGTAGAGAAACAGTTGAAGATGTATTCCCGTATGAAGACTATCATGAGCCAGTACGCGAGTTCCTGCGATTTTTTGCAGGCGATTGCGTACCCGTCGCCACCCAAAAACCTAGGACTTGATCATTGCTTTGTCATGCTATAATAGGACTTGCTTTGAGCAGTAACTGGGGGGGCTTGGACTTGCCGCAACTCGCGGTAGAAAGTGATGGTCCAGGCACATGTCCCCAAAAACAGGTGAAGCGGGGGTATTAGGATTGAAGCGACTAGCGTCTGTTTTGTTTATCGTCTCCCTTTTAGTCTTGGGTTCATTGGGCGTGCATGCGGCTACCGGAATCTCAGAAGACTCCTTTCTTTTCAGCGGCAATATTGCCACAGTCGACAAGTACGGCAACGTGCTGACCGACATAAGCGCAGAGGCTGCTGCAGCTTCAGGGGCTGAAGTAGGGGACACGGTCATTGTGAAGATAGGGGACAACACACTCGTGCTGCCCTTCGTAACCATCTACGGCGATGTTGACCGAGGAACCCCCTTGATGAGAACGACAAATAACGCTATTCAGTTCGCCATAAACTACGGCAATTTCTCTAAGACATATGGAGCCTCCGAGGGGATCGAAGTATCGGTATACCTCAAGGAAAAAGGCGCCTACCTGTCTGAAATAGAGATCCGCAGCCTCAAGAAACTTGAGAACCGCGACGATTACGAGAGCGACGAGGCCTTCGCCAACTTCAGAGAAGTCACAGCAGGGAACATCAAGCCAGGAATCTTGTATAGAGTCTCCCACCCGTCACTCGGCGACGAGCGCTCTTCATTCGCGGCCAAGCTGGTGGAAGAGCACGGCATCAACACGGTGTTTAACCTTTCAGATACCCCGGAGGAATTCGAGGCGAACCTCGCGCACTCCGAATACTACCGTGCCCTCAACGAGAAAGGAAACGTAATTGCAGTTGGCATGGGAGTGGACTTTGCAGCGAAAGAGTTCACCGAGAAGTTCAAGACGGTCCTCGAGTTCATGATCGACCACGATGGCCCGTACGCCGTCCACTGCGTGGAAGGAAAGGACAGGGCAGGACTGGTGATAGCGGTCCTCCAGGGCCTTGCCGGAGCGACAGTCGATGAGATCGTCGAAGACTACATGGTCTCCTACGAGAACTACTTCAAGGTGGAGAAGGGCACTGAAGGTTACAAGCTGGTCTCCAAGATAATGCACGACCAGCTCCGGGAGATGAACGGCGGCGAAGCAGTCACCGATGCCAACCTCAAAGCAGTTGTGGTGAACTACCTCAAGAACATGGTGGGGCTGGATGACGACCAGATAGAGAAGCTTGAAATCATGCTGGTCGGTGAAGCATCAGCTCAGGCAGAAACGATCTTCTTGGCGGCGTAGAGAGTATCGCAAGCCTTGGCCTTCAAGGCCGAGGGGTTTCTACATACACAACTAACTGAACAGGCTTGAGAACAATCAGAGTGAGAGCTGCCGGATTCATAGCGTGCCTATGGAGCCTGGCAGCTCTCTGGCGTAACCATAGTCGCCTTGGTGAGATACTCTGCCAGTCGGCCCAATTGGCCCAGCCAGCCAGCGCCTAAGCCTTGGCCTGGACCTGGATTTTGGCAACACCACAAGGCCAGAGGGCAGGAGAAAGCATTACAGTGTAGAAAGCAAACAATTAATACATTTTCAGTAACTCAACGCAATAAGCCCGGTTAACCATGGGGATGGAGGTGAAACCCATGGGTGATAGAGGCGTTAGAGGGGCAATCGTGATTGCCATTGCCCTGGTCCTAACGGTTCTTTCCGCAATGAAGTTTGCGCCCCCGGGTCCTGAAGAACTAGATGTATACCCATCGTCCTCAATCAGCCGTGTGGCTAAACTATCTGAATACAACACTGCCCTTGAGGGCACTGCAGGGGATACGCTGGTCCTGATCTATGAGGGCGCAGAGCCAGGTGGAGCGATGTTGGTTGTCGGAGGCGCTCACCCAGATGAGCCGGCAGGCACAGTTGCAGCTCTGATTCTGGCCGAAAATGTTGTCCTTACACAGGGCAAACTGATTGTTATTCCTTACGCAAATGCTTCAGGTTTTACCCACAACCTTCCTCAGGAAGGTCACCCTTCAGATTACACGCTGCAAACTCCAAGCGGAGATCGGACTATCAAGTATGGCTCGCGTTTGACAAACCCAGTCCACCAATGGCCTGATCCAACAGTCTATGTTGAGAGGGTGTCGCACCAGAAGCTCGCCGGAACCGAGGCGCGCAACCTCAATAGAGCTTACCCTGGTGTAGAAAAGGGCTCCCTTACCGAGCGAGTGGCTTATGCCATTACTCAGCTCATCATCGATGAAGGAATAGACGTCTCAATCGATCTGCACGAATCATCTCCTGAGTATCCTGTCAACAACGCCATAGTAGCCCACGAGCGGGCGTTCGATGTAGCTGCCATTTCCACTCTCGATCTTGAGATGGAGGGAGTGCAGATCAACATTGAGCCATCTCCGCCGACTCTCAGAGGGCTTTCACATAGGGAATGGGGAGATAACACCGACACGCTGGCGCTGTTGCTGGAATCTCCCAACCCTGCACAGGGAAGGCTCAGAGGTGTAACAGATGCTGAGCTGGTCGTTGGTGGCGTGGACCCCATGTACATTAGGGCATCCGAGCGAGGGCGTCTGTATGTGCCATATACAGATGAAGGAACCCCGCTAGCGATGAGGGCGGGAAGGCACCTTGCGTCAGTACAAGCAATTGCAGCAGCCTACTCAATGATGGCGCCTCACAGAGCCATTGACATTTGCGGGCTGCCTTCATATTGCGACGTGCTTGAAAATGGCGCGGGGGCCTATCTTAACCCCAATCAATGAAGAGAGAAAGGAGAACGACAAGAATGAGTAGGAGAAGGAGTATTATCTGCGTCACTGCCATCCTCGCTATGGTAGGGATCATAATGACTTCCGGAGTCATGGCTGCGCCAAAATCGGGCAAGCCAGCGTTGATCACTTCTGCAGGGCAGAGCACCGATGGTCTGATTCTCAGGACGATTCTGACTAACAAGAAGACAGGGGAGACGGTTCCCTTCGAGAAGCTTGCAAAGCCTGAGGATCTTGAGGGAATTCGGACTCTCATAGTATCAGTCGGACTCAGCACCAAAGGACTTGGTGCCGCAGGAGTAAACGTGGATCAGGAGAAGGCCAGAGTCCGCTCGCTCCTTGACTTGGCGAAGAAGGACGGTATCTTCATCATGATGGTCCACATAGGCGGCACTTCTCGACGCGGCAAAGGGTCTGACGAGTTTGCTACACTCGTTGCCGACTACGCGCATCACATTCTCGTGGTCAAAACGGGCAATGACGACGGTTTCTTCACCCGACTTGCACAGGCAAAGAAGATTCCGCTGACAGAGGTTGATGACAGGCTTGCCATAGGTGCGCCAATAATGGATCTACTTAATACAAAGTAACATCAGGGCATACGTCTGGAGGGTGTACGATGCGCAAACGGAGAAGGATCATGTACTCACTCTTCGTGGCGGCTCTGGTGATGGCAACGTATGTGGCGTCTGCCATGGCCGAGCCTGTAATGCACGATGTGAGGCCAGGATATGGGGTCACAGGTATCGGATGGATCTCCGATTATCATGCCCCATTGCGTGGGACGCCCATAGATACTCGCGTCTACTACCTGGACAGCGGAGCCAAAGGGCCTACCACCCTCATACTGGGAGGAACACATTCCAACGAGATTGCTGGAATCATGGCGGCTAAGCTCTTTGTGGAGCGGGCAGTAGTCACCCATGGCAGATTGATAGTAGTGCCGTACGCCAACGCGTCCGGAGCAAGCTACGCAGATACATACCATCCCGAAATTGGCTACTACAGCTTGACTACTGAGAGCGGGGTTCGAACCTTCAGATACGGAGATCGTCGCACAAGCCTTGAACATCAGGGGCCTGATCCTAACAAGTACATTCACTACCCGTCAGGTCAAGAATTCCCTGGCAATGAATCGCGCAACCTTGACAGGGCTCACCCAGGCAAGGCTGATGGCAACCTCACTCAGCAGCTCGCCTACGCATACAACCAGCTGCTGCTCGAGGAGAAGGTAGACGTAGCCTTCGACCTGCATGAAGCCGGTCCCACGTCACGCCTGGCGAACATGCTTATTGCGAATCCTAAGAACCTCGATTACGCGGTGATGGCTATAGTAGATCTAGAAATGCAGGGCATCGTGATGAATGTGGAGCATTCGTCCGACACTTTTCATGGTCTTTCCCACAGAGAGTGGGGGGATACTACACCAGCTGCCTCATATCTCATAGAAACCCCCAACCCTGCACAGGCACCTAACGCCATCAACCCCGATGTGGTAACTGACAAAGTCAACCCTTTAGCTCTGAGAAGTGCTACACACCTGGCTACGATAGATGCTGTGCTCAGCGCGCACGAGCTCATCGAGGGTGAGCGCACATGCTGGATTGGAATGCCCGGGTATGAGGATCTTGTCTCTGGTGGGCTTGAAAAGCACCTGAGATGAGTTTGCGAAACTTAGAGAAGAAGGAGGAGAGCACAAACTATGTTGAAACGTGGTTTCCGAAAGTGGTTTTCTGTGATGGCGATAATGCTTGTACTCCTCGCGGTGGCAACCGGAGGGGCAATGGCCGAACTGCCGCAGGAAGTGCGTGCACAGAACGGCATGGTCGCCGCAGCGCATCCACTGGCGGCAGAAGCGGGAATTGAGATTCTCAAAGCCGGCGGAAACGCTGTTGATGCAGGAGTTGCAACGGCATTTGCAATTGGAGTAGTTGAGCCTAATGCTTCGGGGTTGGGCGGCGAGGGCATGATCGTAATATATCTGGCTGATGGCGAAAAGGCAGCCGTGATCGACTATAGATCAACATCGCCCGCCACTGCAGCTGAAGCCTTTGCAGGCAAGGGTACGCCTGGTACAGGCTGGCCTTCAGTGGCGACTCCTGGGCTCGTTGCCGGCCTGGCTTCGGCGCTGGAGCAGTACGGCACCATGACGCTTGCGGAGGTGCTGCAGCCTGCAATCAGGCTGGCTGAAGAGGGATTCCCTATTGGAGCAACACTTGCCCAGTGTATTGAGGACAAGTATGAGACCATACTGGAGGATCCTGGACTCGCCGCAACATTCCTTGATGACGGTCTGCCTCCTTTGGAAGGATGGGTTCTGGTCAACCCCGGCTTGGCTTGGTCGCTCAGGAAGATTGCTGAAGAAGGACCTGACGCATTCTACCACGGAGAGATCGCTGAGAAGATTGTCGCCGCAAGCGAAGCCAATGGCGGCTACATCACCTTAGACGACCTGGCGAACTACAGGGCTGTTACGAGATGGCCTGCACGCGGCAACTACAGAGGATATGACATATTCTCTGCGCCGCCGCCAGTGGGAGGCGCAACTTTGGTTGAGGTTCTGCATATCGCGGAGAACTTCGACATCGGAGCAGATGCGTTCCCGAACGCCCAGTCAATTCACTATCTGTCCGAGTCGATAAAGCCTGCATTCCGTGACTATCGCAAGTACGTTTGCGATCCTGACTTTGTGTACGTGCCAGTGCAGGAAATGACGTCTAAGGACTACGCAAGAGAACGTGCCCTCCAGATTAACCCAGATAGAATGACCCCTGCGGACGACATCGAGGCTGGAGAGTTCCCCAAGAAGGCTGCGCTGGCGCCAACTGGAACAGAAGGGGCGCAATACGAGTCGCCGTCCACAACTCACATGTCGGTTATTGACAAAGATCGCAACATGGTGGCCATTACACAGACTATCAGTTCGTTCTTTGGCGCAGGCGTAATGGTTGAGGACACCGGTGTAATCCTCAACAACGAGATGGCTAACTTCACAACCGCCATGACCAGCGGCAACAGCATAGCTCCTAACAAGAGGATGAGAACTCAGATCGCACCTACGCTGGTTCTGCGTGACGGCAAACCCTTCCTGAGTATTGGAACCCCTGGTGCCGGAAGGATCGTGCCTACACTATCGCAGCTCTTGATCAACATGATCGACTTTGACATGGGGCTGCAGGAAGCAATAAATGCTCCAAGGTTCTATGTGCGCGAGGGCCGTGACACATTCCAATACGAACCTCGCTTCCCTGAGAATGTCCTAGAAGACTTGAGGAAGATGGGCTACCCCATCGATGAAGATTCTGCGAGGGGAGAGTACGATCTCTACTTCGGAGGCGCACAGGGCGTCATGGTCGACCCTGAAACCGGCGAACTTATCGGAGCTGCTGACCCAAGAAGGGATGGAGCTGCTGTAGGTTACTAGAGGACAGAAAGAAGCAATAAATAAGACCGGGCGCGGCGGCCGGAACGCCGGATGCCGCGCCCTTCTTGCGGAAGAGTGATGCTAGTGTTGGCTCAACTCATTACATTCATCTGTATGATAGGCACATTTTTGCTGCTTGCGGCGGCCCTCAAGTTGCCTGCAGCTCTGGCTACGGCGGGTGCTGCAACAGTGGGCCTTGCTGTTTCGGGGAACATAGGGTCCTTATATCATCTTATTGAGGGAGCCTTCGGCTACTTTGATGTAATCCTCATCATTGCCATGGCGATGGTCTTCATGGCGGCGCTTGAGGCGGCTGGCATTCTGGAAGAGATCTCCTACAGAATAACCAGGCGGCTTGGGGACAAGCCTCTGCTGCTTTCTCTGGCGTCCATGCTTCTGGTGATGCTTCCGGGCATGTTGACTGGTTCATCCACTGCTGCGGCCATGACCACAGGAAGATTCGTGTTGCCAGTGCTCGTAGGTGCCGGTATTGCCCCGGCTCGAGCAGGCGCATTTGTCGCCCTTGGCAGCATTATTGGGATGATAGCGCCTCCGGTCAATGTACCGGTGATGATAATTGGATCGGGAATAGACATGCCCTACGTCGGTTTTGACCTTCCGCTGTTGTTCCTGGCACTGCCTGCGGCTGTAGCTGTCTCAATATGGGCGGCGGCAGGCGCCAAGAAAGATCGGCCAGGCAAGAAGCCCGGGGCTGGGTCGGCGCCCTTTGTGCCTGCAAGCGATGTTGAGCGTATTTCCGGCATTAAGGTGTTCATTCCCATTCTGGCTCTTGTGGTCATGATGTTTGCGGTTAGGCTATCGAATGGTTCCATACCTGATCCAGGCATTCCATTCATGTTCGCTGTAGGAGCGCTGCTTGCCATGGTCTGTGGGAGGCGCATTAAGCTTTGGGACACGGTGGTCCGGGGCATTGGCATGGCGATGCCTGTCATGGGAGTGCTTGTTGGAGCGGGCATGTTTGTTCAGGTCATGACTCTGACAGGCGTCAGAGGTTTGTTGGTTACATCCGCTCTTGACATACCCCGAGCGTGGATATTCGTGGCGGCTGCAGTTGCGCTGCCGGTATTCGGAGCGATCTCGGCCTATGCGTCATCTTCCGTCATGGGAGTGCCGATTCTCCTTGCGCTCCTCGGGAACAACGAGATAGTGACGGCTGCTGCTCTTTCAATGCTGGCATCAATAGGGGATCTACTACCGCCTATCGCGATAGTGCCCAGCCTCATATCTCAATCATCCGGGGAGGGGACGGATTATCGATCTGCATTGCTGAGGCAGGCAACAGTTCCCATCCTATTGCTTGTGTTGTGGGCCTTCGCTGTGCTTAAGTGGGCTCCTGCGATCGGGAAGTTGCTGTAGATGGGGCGAAATGCGGGGACATAGGAGGAGACGGGAATGACCTACTTCAAGCTTGCCACAGCAAGTTGGCTTACGCCGCTATACCTTCTCATGTTGGCCGTGACGGTTGTGGCAGTTGCAGTCAACATACTCCGAGAGGAGAAGCTTTCTGCGCAGATAGTCGGAGGAATGGTGCTGATTCCTCTCGTGCTCCGCCTGCTTCTGGTCAAGTAGGTGCGAATCTCCCATTGGAGGCAGGATCGATGAGCGGAGCTGTACAAATAGTATGGAACCCGCGTTTTGCTGCCCAAAAAGCATAGCGCGGGTTCTCGGCATTTTCGTGTCGGCAGACCTAGCCTTTCACCGTCGAATGCAATCCTTCTGTGCTGATGAAGTACTTCGACATAGTGAAGAAGAGGATGAACATCGGAAGACTGGCCAAGACCGCAACGGCCATCATGATGCCTTCGTCACTGTGGGTTTCCGCCATATACTTGGTGATATACAGAGGAATCGTTTTCATCTCATCGCTCTGGACTACAAGCAGGGGCCAAAGCAGATTGTCCCACTGTGAACGGAAAGTCAGGATCGCAAGAGTTGCGATGGCCGGGCCGCTGTTAGGCAGCACTATGTTGGCGAAGATTCTGGGCTCGCTTGCGCCATCGATGCGGGCGGCGTCGAGCACCTCGTCGGGGAAAGTGATCAGGAACTGCCTCATAAGAAAGACGCCGAATGCGTTCGTGAGGAAAGGCAGGATGAGTCCGGCATAGGAATCCTGAAGCCCCATCTTCATGACTACCATGTATAGAGGTATCATGATAGTCTCAAAAGGGATCATCATTGTTGCCATAATGAGCATGAATACGATGTTTCGCCCTTTGAAATGGAACTTGGCCAGACCATATCCTGATAATGACGAGAGCAGCACAGTGGTTGCAGTAACTGAAAGTGCAACGATGAGCGAGTTCAACGTGTTGCGAACGAATATGAAGGACCCATCAGGCCCTTTCAAGCCATTCCAGTAGTTCTGCCAGTGCAAGTGATCACTGAACCAAGGGTAGGGCAATTTCATAATATCGATCGCGGGCAGGAATGACGCGGTTACCATGAAAACAAGCGGGGTAACCACGAACAGGCATGCAAGGATGAGAAGGAGCCAGATAATAACATCCGTCAGCTTCCCTTTGGTCGAAGCCCTTCCTTTGGAAACATTCATGTCAATCCCCCCTGATGCCAGGGCTTTCAGGCGAGTGCCCTGTTCTAGTAGCTCTACATATAGGTGACTTCCTCAGTCCTAGATATCTTGAACTGCAACCATGTAAGGAAGAGCATCACAAGGAAGAGCAGAACACTCATGGCGCTGGCTCTTCCGATGTTATGGTCCTTGATAGCAGTGTTGTAGATACTGAGGGTGATGACATCAATGGGTCTTGTAGGCGCCCCGGATGTCACGAAAAGGTATTGAGTGCTGAAAGTCTTGAGGCACTGGATCATCACCATCACCGAAACCAGAAGCGTGGTCGGTTTCAGCAGCGGAAATGTTATGTACCAGAAATCCTGCCATCGATTTGCCCCGTCGATCAGCGCCGCTTCATGCAGGTAATCCGGGACGCCTCCTATTCCGGCAACGAAGACGATCGTGAAGTAGCCTACGTATTTCCAGAAGTAGACGATAATCGTGGACAGGCGCAGCATGGTTGCACTGGAAAGCCAGTGGTAGTTGACTCCTGATGTTCCTTTGAGAAGATTTAGCGCCTGGTTGGCCAGCCCCCGCGGGTCGAAGATGAGCAGCCAAATGAGGGCCGCTACAACCGACGAAAGCGCAGCCGGGGAGTACAATGTCATCTGGACTAGCTTTTGGAACCTTCTCCTTGACATGATGAAAGCGGCTAACATGAGGCTGATAACGACGAGCGGGATGAAGGTGCCTACTGTGAATATGCCTGTGTTAGCCACAGATTGCCAGAACATGTCTGAGCCAAACAGATACTTATAGT
>JAQVXE010000034.1 GCA_028709305.1 Bacillota bacterium
CACTTACCCCTGATGAGAAACTCAAGCTCTTCCAGGTAGTGCTGGACGAGGTTGGTGAGGAAGTAGCTGTAATAGCCGGAACAGGAGGTAACAACACTCGCACAAGCGTGGAGTTGACCCAAGAAGCTGAGAAGCTGGGCGTTGACGGTGCAATGTTGGTAACCCCATACTACAACAAACCTCCCCAGGCCGGGTTATATCAACACTTTGCCGAAGTGGCCAAGGCGACTTCACTGCCTATCATGATATACAACGTGCCCGGTCGGACGTCGGTCAACCTTGCTGCCGACACCATGGCCGGACTGGCCAATGATTACTCCAACATTGTGGCGGTCAAGGAAGCATCAGGCAACCTCGAACAGGTGGGTGAGATAAGGTCAAAGGCGCCGAAGGGCCTGACGATCTATAGTGGGGACGACAACATGACCATCCCCATCATGTCAGTTGGGGGAGACGGCGTTGTGAGCGTTGCATCACATGTGGCCGGTTGCGAGATTCAGCAGATGGTTACGGCGTTCGTAGACGGAGATGTTGAACTTGCAGCTGAAATGCACAGGCGATTGCTGCCGCTCTTTAAGGTGATATTCATTACGACCAATCCCATACCCGTCAAGGCAGCACTTGAGCTGTCGGGGTTCGATGCCGGAGGACTCAGGCCTCCGCTCGTTGGGGCAACGGATGCAGAGAGGAAACAGATTTCAAACGTCATGGAGTCGTTGGGACTCATCTAGATGAGCTTCTTTGGGAGCGCCCCGGCTTTGACGCTGAGGGCGCCTTTTCATCTTCAATCAACACTGAGGCCGGCGATGATGAACCCTCTTCGGCCCTTACTAGGCACTTACTGAGATTGCGTCCGACAAATGGAGATGCTATAGTAAGGTTGGCCTAGCACACTCAGTGGAACAAAGTCTCTTGCGCAGCTAAGAGGAGTATTGGCATGAATGGGGATGGTTGAGAGATGCATGCACCCATTTTTGTGATTTTTCTGATAGTCTTCACCATACACCTCTGCTATACGGCTATGGGGGGCAAGCATGGCAGACAATTCACCAAACCTTTTCTCATGCCATTACTTCTGCTCCTGTACTCGTTAGAGGCAGACGTCGTCAGTAATTGGATTGTGCTTGCGCTGGTAGGCGGAACGCTTGGCGATATATTCTTGCTTTGGCCTGATGACGATAGGTTGTTTGCCGCAGGACTTGTCTCGTTCTTGGTGGGTCACGTCTGCTATGCTATCGCCATCTTGCGTACCATTGACTTCTCGGGCGGCATTCCCTGGTGGTTCTGGCTTGCAGTAATACCATATACTGCTCTTGGATGGTATTTGGCCAGAAAGCTCGCCTCGGATCTTGGCAAGATGAAGGTGCCATCGGTTGTATACGGCGTGGTTATCATCTTGATGAGCCTATTTTCAATTCTAAGGGTCTGCAACTTCTCAGGCTGGAGCTTCTGGCTGCCTTTCTTCGGGTCGCTCCTCTTCATTGCATCAGATTCACTACTGGTGCATGATACGTTCAGAGCGAAGATAGACAATGCGGACCTATATGTCATGGTGACATATGTCCTAGCGCAGTTTTTCATAGTAATGGGCCTTCTAATGGGCTAGTCAGGATTTCAGCAGATCTTGGTCTGTGAGCACTCCTCAGCAGATGCCGTCAGGCCCATCAGTACGTGGGAAAAGTCAGCGCGGGCTTTCTGATTGGACGTGAACCAGATCGAAACTGGGGCCACTCCTGCAGAAGTGGCCTCATTTTGATGCAGAATACTCTTGTTGGCTGCTTGCTTAGCCCAGCACCTGATAACGTCAGGGAAGAGTGGTGCCACAGAAGGCGCCCAGAGATAATCAAGAGATCAACCCCACGTCGGTACTGTCCCCGCCTCCTTGATGCGTCGGGATGCTAGGTATATAATTTTAAGAGTTTGACACAATGAGAATCTGCGAGGTGCAGTATAAGTAGTGACTAAAAATGAATCAATTCCTGTGCGTCTGATACCTTTGGGCGGTATCGGCGAAATAGGGAAGAACATACTCGTTGTAGAATACGGCAACGATATCATGGTGGTCGACTGCGGACTGATGTTTCCTGACGATGACATGTTCGGAGTGGACCTCGTAATCCCTGACGTCCAATACCTGGAGGATAACAAGGAGCGCATCAGGGCTATTGTCTTGACTCATGGCCATGAGGACCATATAGGAGCCCTTGCCTACGTGCTGAAACGAGTTGGCGATGTACCGGTATATGGCACGAGGCTCACTTTGGCACTGGTCGAAGCCAGACTAAGGGAGCATGGAATTCGCCTTGGGGGCAGCGCACGTGTGATAAGTGCGGGCGACCGCGCGACTTTCGGAAGTATCGATGTGGAGTTCATCCACGTCAGCCATTCCATTGCCGACTGTGTGGCACTGGCCATCGACACCCCGGCAGGCACAATAATCCATACATCCGACTTCAAGTTCGATCAGACGCCGGTTGATGGGCGAGTAATGGACCTGCGCCGCTTCGCGGAACTTGGCGAACGTGGGGTCTTGGTCATGCTCTCCGACTCGACAAATGCTGAACGGCCTGGCTATACTCTGTCAGAGAAAGTGGTGGGAGAGCTCTTCCGCGATGCGTTCCGCGATGCTCAGGGGAGAATATTCGTCACGACTTTCGCATCCCACATCGAACGCATTCAGCAGGCGCTTGACGCTGCGGCTGAGGTAGGGCGGCGAGTAGCTATCGTCGGCCGGTCAATGGAGAACAATACCAGACTCGCGCTCGACCTCGGGTATCTTAAAGTTGAGCCGGGAACCATTGTTGATCTGGACACATTGGAGTCCTTGCCTTCCAACCGTGTTGTTATCATGACCACAGGCAGCCAGGGAGAGCCCATGAGCGCGCTGACGCGAATGGCCATGTCTGACCATAGAAGAGTGTCGATCGTTCCAGGGGACACGGTCATTATCTCGGCAAGCACAATCCCGGGGAATGAAAGAATGATAGGCACCACGATCAACCGGCTTTTCAAACAAGGTGCTGAGGTGATCTACGAGGCGTTCTCAGGATTCCACGTTTCAGGCCATGCCAGCCAGGAAGAGCTCAAACTGATGCTCAACATTGTGAGGCCTCGTTACTTCGTTCCTGTCCATGGAGAATACCGGCATCTTGTGAAACATGCTCGGCTGGCTCAGGAAGTGGGGATCCCAAGATCCAACATAATCATACCCGAGCTAGGCGATATTCTCGAGTTCAGCCAGGACGGCGCTGAGGTGGCGGGCCGTGTGACTGCAGGTCATCTTCTCGTCGACGGTCTGTCAGTGGGCGCTGTGGGCAATGTGGTTCTGCGCGACAGGAAACTCCTTTCGGAGGATGGGATTGTGGTGGCCATAGTTGCAGCCGACAGGAGCCGGGCCCTCATAGTTGGTGGCCCTGAGATCGTCTCGAGGGGATTCGTCTATCTTAAGGAGTCTGAGGACTTCATTGATGAGATAAAATCGGTGGCCTTCGAGGTTGTGGAGAAATTCGAGGGTGAGGGCAAGTTGGAGGTTCAATCGTTGAAAGATCGCCTCCGACATGCAATATCTTCATTTATCTTCGAACGCACCGGAAGGCGTCCCATGGTTATTCCCGTGGTACTGGACGTGTAGGTCTAATGCGAGGGCCATTAGTGCTTGGCCCTCGCATTTCTATACATAATTACTCTGCCCACACCCTCATACTAACGTTGACTTCACTGACGGAGGTGCGAACGGATTATGAGGGTTGAACCAGAGGCTGAGCCCACGCGGCTGGCGCAGGAAGCGGAAGAGCTAGTCGGCGCACCATTGAAGGAATTCGGGGAGATCGAAACCCCTGTTCCCCCACCCAGCAACATACATGTGTTGAGCATTATAGGCCAGATAGAGGGGCATACTGTTCTGCCGCCGCAGAACAAGACGACCAAGTACGAGCACATCATGCCTCAGCTCGTTGCGATTGAGCAGAGCGACGAGATTGAGGGGCTTCTCATTCTCCTCAACACGGTGGGGGGAGATGTGGAGGCGGGATTGGCCATATCTGAGTTGCTCGCAGGGATGACAACCCCGTCAGTCAGCATAGTCCTCGGGGGCGGACATTCCATAGCCGTTCCGATCGCAGTCAGCTGCAGCTACTCGATGATTGCCAGCACAGCTACGATGACGATACATCCGCTGAGGTTGTCGGGGCAACTTGTAGTCGGAACGCAGCAGACCTACGAGTACCTAGAGAGGATGCAGGAGAGAGTCATCAAGTT
The DNA here is from genome assembly GCA_028709305.1 of Bacillota bacterium. Lineage (GTDB taxonomy): Bacteria > Bacillota > DTU025 > DTU025 > DTU025 > UBA10085. The sequence continues at coordinate 4,258 of JAQVXE010000034.1, forward strand.
TGTTGCCGACCACTCCAGGTGCTCGACCGAAGGTTTTAGGGACCTCATGTTCAGGACTGGAGAACTCTTGCGAGATGTGGGCACAGTTTTGGTGGGCCAGGATGCTGTAGATGCAGGACTAATAGACTCTGTGGGCAGTCTCGCTGACGCACTTCAGAAGCTAGATGAGCTGATCGCCATTAGGCGAAAGATAGGAAGCAGGGCAAAGGAGAGTATCCACTGATGCTCTACACGATCATGCCTATAGAAGATGTACTCGGCGAACCACCGTGGAAACGCCATCCTTACGCAGCCTGGCGGGGTCCTGCAGAGCCAGTCTTGGGCCCTGTGAGCACAGGAGAGACGGCAATGCCCATCGAGTGCAACGTAAATGGTGTGCGCCTCATGGTATGGCCTATGCCTGATGGAAAAGGCCGGGTGGAAAGGATCATATCAACAAACCCGGCCCACTACCTGAACCCTGCGACTGCCCCTGGGTCGTTGGTGGATATGAGAGCCCGTCTGTAGTTATCGCGCCACATAACCTCTCAGGCGGCAGCATACGGTTTTCTGACTGGATGCTGCTGTGGTGAGGTGTTTGGAAATGATCATGGCGATACCCTTCGTAGGCGGCCTTGCCCTCTTCCTGCTCTCCCTGGTAGGCATGAGCAGGGCGCTAGGGCAAATCATAGGAGCTCGCACGCGTGCAGCCCTCCATGGGGCTTCTGTGCCTGCAGCCTTCGCGTCGGGCGTTGGAGTGACGGCGTTGCTCCAGAGCTCCACACTTGTAAGCGTGACGCTGGTTGGGCTTGTGAATTCAGGGGCGATGGGGTTGGCGCCGGCCTTTGCTGCAATACTCGGGGCCAACGTGGGAACAACAGTCACGGCTCAGATTGCGGGATTGCGCCCTACCTTGCTGGGGTGGATATCAGCCGGAGCTGGGCTTGCCTTTGCGGTTTGGGGATGGATGGATGTCCGTCTCCCGCAGGCAGCTGGCGGCATGAGACGGGGGAGAGGCCGGACCCGTATGCTGGGCGGCGCAGCAGCCATGGGCTTCTCCGGTGTAGTGCTTGGCCTGAGCCTTGTGGCTGATGCCTGCGGCGCAGCGGTTGACTCGGAGACTTTGAGGATAATCCTTACATGGGCATCGCACAAGCCGGTTCTTGCTGCTGTAGTAGGAGCTGCAGCTACGGCGGGGGTGCAAAGCAGTTCGATGGTGAGCGCGCTTCTGGTCGCGCTGACGCGGGAAGGCCTCGTTGAACTGAAGGGAGCAATAGCTCTCGTCATAGGCAGCAATGTCGGGACGTGTTTCACAGCCTTGGTTGCAGCTTTGCCGACCGACCGGGATTCCCAAGTACTTGCGTGGGCCAACCTGATCTTCAATGTACTGGGTGCAGCAGCGTTTCTGCCATTTGTCGAACTTTTCTGTGATCTACTTCGCCTGACTTCTACTGACCCTGGAGCGCAACTGGCGAATGCGCACGCATTGTTCAACATAATCACCGCGGCAATTGCTCTCCCGTTTGCCCGCCAGTTTGTGGAGTTGATCGGAGGCCGCGGCAAGGAGCGAATTTACATTGACCGTCATACAAGGGTTGTTACTGGGAATAGTCCAAGGTCTTACTGAGTTTCTCCCTGTGTCAAGCTCAGGGCATCTTGTTGTTACTCAGGCCCTGATGGGCATAGAGTCTAGCATCACTGTAGCACTGGGTGTTCACGCTGGAACTGCACTTTCCGTTTTGGTCCTCTACGGCAGAGAAGTCTGGGGGGTTATTTCAGGCTTCTTCCGTGGCATGGTGAGGCGCGACGGCAGCGCCAGGATAGCCATTTGCCTTGTTCTAACGAGCATACCTGCGGCATTAGTTGGCTTGGCGGCTTCCGACTATGTAGAGCGCGCATTCAGCTCACCGCTTTTTGTGGGGGTTGGATTCCTAATTTCAGGGGCCGTCCTCTGGTATGCTGACCACATGTCGGCCAAGGCTAACACGGCCCGCTGGGGAGAGAGCGTAGATGAAGCCAACATCAGTTACAAGCATGCCTTTGTCGTGGGAGTGGCACAAGCCTGTGCAGTATTTCCAGGAGTGTCACGGTCGGGCCTGACTATCTCGTCTGCGCTTGCCCTGAAGTTTGATAGAGGTTTCGCTGCATCATATTCGTTCATAGCATCGCTTCCTGTCATACTGGGCGCGGTGATACTTTGGCCTCTGTCGAATCCGGAAGCTCTTTCGGCAGTTAACTTGGAAGTCTTGCTTCTTTCGACTGCCGCCTCCTTCGTAGCAGGCCTTGCTGCCATGGTCTTATTGAGGCGAGTAGTGGTAAGAGGCAAGCTGAGGTACTTCTCTTACTACCTCTGGACGATTGGGGCAATCACTCTGCTTTGGCAGGCTAGAGGATTGTTGGGGCTTTAAGTAGAAATGAACGCGTACGGTGGTGAATGGATGTGGCAGCAAAACGGGCGAGCCAATCTGCCCGGGGAAAGAGACGTTCAAGGCCCGTGCGGGGTCAATCCAAGAAGGCGAAGTCATCGCCTTCTTCGGGCAACCGTGCGCTCGATGGACAGCTAGGCTCGGAAATTGGTGGAATATTCCTCATAGCCGGCTCGGCGCTCGGCCTCGTTTCACTTGCTCGAGGCCCCTCAGGCTACGTCTCGGGGGCGCTTGCCAACTTGATGATATCCGCATTTGGTCGGGGCGCGTACGCAGTTCCGATCTTCATGGCGCTTACGGGAATCCTCATGCTTTGGCGACGGACTGAGCGTATTGTGGTTGTGCGGTTGCTGGGGCTTGTTGCCCTATGCGTCGCTATCGTGATAGGCTTTGAGCTTTACGATTTCAGAGAGGCCGCTATCGGGACGCCATTTGCAGAATACGTCCACGACATCGGATTCTCAGGGGGCGGGCTCGTAGGCGCTGCCGGCGCCTGGGCATTTCTCAGGCTTTTCGGGCTCGCAGGCTCTGTTATTATCTCGGTTGCGCTTGGGGTGTCGGGGCTCTCGATTGCCTCAGATGTTCCTGTTGCAACGGCTTTGACCTTTCTTGCAAGATCGATATGGACAGGCCTCTCATTTCTCCTCAAGAACATGAGAGAAAGCTACGATGCCATCGTCCTTCATCTTTTCGAGGCGGTCCCTCCACATCCTGCTGAGGCAGGTGTCGGAGGCAAGGCAGACCTAAGTGCTGGCGCGAAGGAAGCCGACCGCTTCCAGGCAGGCAGCTTGGAAGAAGCCACCTCGGCGGATGGATCAGACAGGACCTTGGATAGGCGAGGGCTCGGGAAACTCAAGAAGTTTTTCCATGCCAGTGGGGAGTCTGAACCCACAGATGATCCAGGTTCAATGGTGCAACCTGCGCCGGAAGGCTCCGGCGCCGAGCGGGTTCCCAAGGCCCAAACGCCCCTTTCGGTCCAACGAGTCAAGCCTTCTCCCGCGGAAGCCAGGCCAGGATTGTCAGGGGATTCCATGGACAAGATGGAGCAACTCAAGCTGATTGACGATAGTGCTTACGCTGTTCTTCCTCCCATTAGCATCTTGCGGGCGCCTCCCAGGCGCAGAGCGCGCAAAGAGGTTGAGGACCCCCGCAGCATGGCTGAGCTGCTTGAGTCTACTCTCGCCAGTTTCGGTGTTGAAGCGACTGTAGTAGGAGCGAGCGCCGGACCGGTTGTTACTCGTTTCGAGGTCCAGCCGGGGCCGGGCGTCAAGGTGTCGAAGATCGTCAACCTTGCTGATGATCTTTCGCTTGCATTTGCCTCGGCAGGAGTAAGAATAGAGGCACCGATCCCAGGGAAGGCGGCTGTGGGCATCGAAGTCCCCAGTAGGCACAAGTCCACAATCTATCTGCGAGAAGTGATTGAGTCCTATGAGTTTCAGAAGGCTGAGTCACGCCTCACATTTGCTGTGGGAAAAGACATAGCCGGGAAGCCAATCGTGGGCGACCTGTCCGACATCCTGCACCTGCTAGTTGCAGGTGCCACTGGATCAGGCAAGAGCGTATGTCTGAATTCGATCATATGCAGCCTGCTCTTTAAGGCAACCCCTGATCAAGTAAGGTTCCTCCTGATCGACCCCAAGAGAGTGGAGCTTTCCATGTATGACGGCGTTCCGCATCTTCTGGCTCCTGTAGTGACTGATCCCAAAAAAGCTTCAGGGTATCTCAGGTGGGTAGTTGAGGAGATGGAAAACAGGTATCGCCTTTTCCAGTTGGCCGGAGCACGGAATATCGGCCAGTACAACGAGATGGTGCGCCTTGGAATCGTAGATGAGTATGTCAATGCCGAAGAAGCGGAACATGGTGGCGGCAGCCTCGACAACGACGGATCTTCGGCTGAGGCGGGCGACGGAGCTGATGCTTCGCCCAAGATGAAGCCCCTTTCTTACATCGTAGTCATCATTGACGAGCTGGCGGACTTGATGCTCGTGGCTCAGCGTGAAGTTGAAGACGCCATAGCGAGGCTGGCTTTCATGGCCAGGGCGGCCGGAATTCACCTGATCATTGCGACTCAGAGGCCTTCAGTGGACATAGTGACGGGAATAATAAAGTCAAACATACCATCGAGGATAGCCTTCGCGGTATCGTCGCAGGTTGATTCCAGGATCATCTTGGACACCTCCGGCGCCGAGCATCTGCTGGGAAAGGGGGACATGCTGTTTCACCCTGTGGGGCTGCCGAAGCCCATAAGGGTGCAGGGTGCCTACATATCAGACGAGGAAGTATCGAGCCTCGTTGGATACCTAAAGCGCCAGGGGAAGCCGACATACGAAGCTGAAGCCGTGGATGCTTCCGACAACACGGAGGAGGAAGGAATCGCCGAAGATGACGATCTTTTCCCAGACGCTGCCAGGCTGGCTGTTGGATCCGGGGAGGCGTCCATATCAAAGATACAGCGCAGGTTCAGGGTTGGCTACGCAAGGGCGGCAAGGCTCATAGATACTATGGAGGTGCTTGGCATTATTGGGCCTTACGAAGGAAGCAAGCCGCGCAAGGTTCTCATCACCGAAGAGGAACTAGAGGATATGCTAGGCGATCGCGGCTTAATATAGGGGGCACGGGGGTGTGTTGTCGTTGAACGAGATTGGTGTGCTCCTTAGGGGGGCACGCGAAGCCCGTGGTATGAGCCTGGCGGATGTGAGCGAAATCACGAAGATTCGCTCGAAGTATCTCGACGCAATAGAGCGGGGAGAGTTTGCGATGATACCAGGGGAAGTCTACCTAAAGGGCTTCATCCGGAATTATGCGGATTGCGTAGGGCTCGATGGCGGGCAGGTGGTCGCCAGATACAACGAGCTTCGCCTCCTGAAGGAAGCAGCCGCTCTGAAGCAGCTGGAAGAAGAGCGCCTGGAGAGGCTGCAGCGGAATAGGAAAGAAGCAAGAACCCGACGAATCAATGGGATGTTGAGGGCATTGGTTTGGACAGCCATGGCACTGGGAGCCGCTGCAGGCATCTATTATGCGGCGCGAGCTCTTGGATTTGTGACGTGGAATCCGCCATGGTCTGGTTAGCTTGAGGGGATGTGCAGAGTTGAGGAGTGTTCAAGAGCTTCTTGCTGATATGGCAAGGCTAGAAGGAGGGCGCTTCGACGAGGCCCTCTTCGAACTGATTCGCCGTGGTCCCAAGGCCTTGGATAGGCTCTTTGCCCAATTCGAGTCGGATCCGCAGCCGCAGTTTGCTGCCAAAGTGAAGGAGTCTATCAGAAGGCAGTGGACAAGGATACAAGAAGCCCTTGTTGAACTGCCGGCAAGGGCGTTTTCATCGCAAGGCGTAAGGGCCTTGCTCGAGTGCGGTCCGCCTGAGGCAATCGCACGGCGCGCCGGGAAATGCATAGAGCAGGGCATGATAGAGACGGCAGCGTCCATAGCAGCCGTCCTTGCCTCATCGGGCCAAAAATGCCTTGATCAGGCAATCCTAGAAGCGCGTTTGTCCCTGGTCGGAGGTCGCCCGGGTGCAGCCATCACGCTATTGGATCCTTACTATCAACTTGGAGGCACAGGGGCAGCGGTTGCTGAATGGCTGGCTGCAGCCGCACTTGCGGCAGGAGATGCAGGACGCGCCTTTCTGACCATGCTTCCCTATGAGCTTGACATCACGCAAGCCTCTTCCATGTTGAGCACAATGATCGATGCTTGGTCAGTTGCAGATCTAGGTGCATGCATTCTTGAGATAGCGCGACGCGGCAACGTTCGGGGATGGGAGCTTGTGGCCGACGCCGCAGCAGAAGCATGGAAGATCGCAGTGCAGGAAGATGCAAGCACCATACTGGAACTTGCGGGGGCCCGCGCTGAACTTGAGAACTTTTTTGACGCTATAGATAGCGTCCTTTTGGATTTGGAATCATGCCCGAACGATGCGGTCTCCGCATCCATCAGGGGCGAGCTGGAGTCACTCGTAGCCCAGGCGACTCAACTTGTCCACACAATCGCAGACAGATATCGTCTCAATCAAGGTTCCATGGAAAAGGGCGGTACAGACGCAGTGTGCGGAGAAGGCATTGAGTTGGAAGAGCCTTCACCGGATGAACGGAGCTGGATCGAGTTGCTGGCCTCAGCCAAAGAGGCTGTGGATTTGGAAGGGCCTGGGAGCATCGGCGGTTTCCCGTCTCGGAGAAGCTTCCCGGAGGAGATACGCAGGGCTGTCCTGTTGGCGCATGCCGAGGGTAGGCCAATATCTGCGCTTTGGGCAGACGGAGAGTTCCACATAGAAGTGGGATCCCCAGCTCCAGGCGGCGCCCTGCAGAATGAGGATGATCGCATTCTTGATTCTGCGTTGATAGAACGAATACTCAAGTCCGAAACGCCACGAGAGGCCGCAGAGGAGGCCATAGAACTCATACGAAGCAGGGAGCGCCGGCACGCCCGGGCGCTGCTGGATTCGGCCAGGCAAATGCTTGAGACTGTCGCTAACGGGCTAAGAGGGATCCCGGAACAGCTGCCCGGGCCGGCGGCAAGAGACAATGTTCGATCGCTGCGAGAATGCATGAGCAAATGGAATGACGAAGTCGATGATTGCATCGCTGAAGCTCTCGGACAGACTCGAGCAAAGAAGCAGTTTTCACCTGCCCAGGCCTTGCCGGAATGGTACATATCTGAGGACTCAGGTTGCACTGAGGAGACGAATCGTGCTCTAGCTGCTGCGCACTATCTGGTGGGTTCTGCGGGTCCAGATCCTGTTCTGCCTGACCAAGCAGCAATTATCCCTTTTCTGCTGAGGAAAGCGGTGCAAGCAGAGGCCGAATCCCGCGTTGGCGAGATTCTGGCAGACTACAGGCTTCGTCCGGCAGTGCTAAGAGCCACTGAAGAGAGGGGAAAAAGGCGAAGGAGGATCTCAGCGCAGTTTGGAGAGGAGGCTATTGCTCTCATGCCTGAAGGCATCCCCCGGGAACGGATATTGGGCGGCCTCGATCGCCTTGCCACCAGGGTATTGGAGGGCAGCCCAAAGCCCTTGACCGGGGAGATGTTGCTTATGGGCATGGCTTTCATCTGCTTCGATCCGCTGGACGATCCCCGTCGATCGCAAGTCGTCGGGAGGACTCTTGTGAGCCTCGACGCTGTCCTCCTAGACGCTGAGAGGGACGCTGAATCATGTGATTGGAATGAGCTAGAGCTCAGCGCACACAGGGCAATAAGTTTGATTTGCTCGGCAGGTGATTCTGGATGATGGAGCCCGCACATGTGAAAGGCGTGGACTATTGGTTGACTGAGGCTGCGAACGTTGATGTTGATTCCCTTGTTGACCTCTTTAACGATGCCTACAGCCAGTACTACGTTCCGACTGTAGTCACCGCTGAGCGCCTGATCAACCTAGTGGCCCGTGAGGACATATCTATGCGTAACTCCTACATTGCCCTTTTTGGGCGCCGTCCGGTGGGAGTAGTCTTTCTTGGAATACGGGGCTCGCGAGGGTATATTTGCGGAATGGGCGTCCGCATAGCATACCAGGGCCGAGGCGTCGGTGAGCTTCTCATGAGGCGAATACTGAAGGAAGCTGAAACCCTCGAACTCGACTCACTTCAACTCGAAGTTGTAGACCGGAATTTCAGAGCTATAGGCCTCTATGCAAAATTGGGATTTGTGCCCATTCGTGTTCTGGGTGTATGGGAAAGGGGTAGAATGCCCCACAGGAAGGGGATGGGCACGTGCGATTTGGGGGATTTCGACGTTAGGCGTGTACCTTCATTCCACGTGCTGCCATTGGTGGATAGGTTCAACGAGATACGCCCGTGTTGGCAGAATGAGCCGACAGCACTGGCTAAGTTCTACAGCAGATTGTCGGCATGCGTAGCACGCGCAGGTTCCGGCGAAGCAGCCTATGCTCTGTATGTTGATACGGATGAAGGCCTCTACATTGTGGATGTCGCTGCATCGCCCTCACTGCACAAAGGCGTAAGGCAGGGAGCGTGCGAGGCACTTCTGGAAAGAATAGATCTGGATGTCCCAAGAAGAATGGCACGGGCTCACAACATTCCAGTTCAAGGCTACCAGGGGAGAGCGCTGCAGTCACGGGGATTTGACATAGAACTCAAGCAGCAGGAGATGGTGTTGTGTTTAAGGTAGCTCTTACCACATTTGTTACAGTGTTCCTCGCGGAGCTGGGCGATAAGACCCAGCTTGCTACCATGATGCTCGTTGCAGAAGGCAAGTCGCGTTGGGCCGTGTTCATAGGTTCAGCATCGGCCCTTGTGCTATCCTCACTTGTGGGAGTGCTTGCAGGCGGGTTCATAGGCAAGTACGTTCCTGCGATATGGGTGAGGATAGGCGCTGGGTCTGCCTTTATCATACTCGGCATTCTTCTTCTCATGGGCCGATTCTGATGTTCGCATAACATGATGCAAGGAGGACCATGTTGACATGGAACGCCGAAACCACATCGTAAGGTTTGTTTTGAGTATCTCTTCTCTGCTCATTCTTACCATGGCGTTTTCAATGACTTTGGCCGCGGCAGCCAGCTCGGCAAGGCCGGCAGTTGCCATCGCCGACCAGCGATATTCCAGAAGGTGCGAGCCTGGAATGGCTAATACCCTTATTGCAGGGCTGGAGGAAGCGAACAGGGCAACTCCTGGTGAGTGTGAGATACTATGGCGGTTGTCGCGGGCGTATTGGTTCAAGTCTACTCGTGTGCCCGAGAATGACAAGAAGGCCCGACTTGAGCTGTTGGATCAGGGGAGAGCCTACGCTGAGGAGGCAACAGTGGCTGATCCGAAGAGTGCGAACGCATACTACTGGCTTGCTGCTTCAATAGCCCAGGCTGGGCAGATCAAGGGGATCCTGCAGAGCCTTGCTTCGGTGAAGCCCACCAAAATGGCCTTGGACAAGGGATTGGAGGCAGACCCTGAGCATGCAAGCTGCCACTACCTCATGGCAGAGCTGTACCTGCAGCTTCCCGGGGCCCCGCTCTCCATTGGTAACAAGAAGAAGGCTGTAGAAGAAGCAAGATTGGCCGTGAAGTACGACCCCAGCGAATCCTGCCATCACCTGGTGTTGGGACGTGCCTTGATAGCAACGAAACAGTATGATGAGGCTAGAGCCGCCCTAAACAGGCTTATTGAAATGAAAGTCAGCAAAGAGGATCCGGAAGGGTTCAAGAGAGATCAGGATGCAGCCCGCGAAGAGCTAAAATCGATTGCAGGGAAGTAGCATCTTGTATAAGCGATTGGCCCTTGGAAGGTTGGTGACTTAGGTACGAAGATTGCATTTTGCTCACTTGGATGTTCTAAGAATCTTGTAGATACTGAAACAATGATCGGGTTGCTGCGCGATGCCGGAATGGAGATCGTCTCTGACGTGCACCGTGCAGACGTTGTGGTTGTAAATACATGCAGCTTCATTGCTGATGCAGCCCAGGAATCTGTCGACGCCATACTGGACTACGCCGATCTGCGGGCAGAAGGAAGGCTGCGCGGCCTTCTTGTTGCGGGCTGCTTGCCGCAGAGATACGGTGTGGAGTTGATGCGGGAGATTCCTGAGGTTGACGGGATCATAGGCACAGGCCAGTTCGGCCGGTGCGTGGAGGCGCTTGAGGACGCACTTGGAGGCAAACATCCCGCGTTCCTTGAGACCCCAGGATACTTGCAGCCTAAGCGTTCCCCACGAGTGGTTACCACTCCTGCACATTACGCCTATCTCAAGGTCGGAGAAGGATGTGTGAACAGGTGCGCCTACTGCATCATTCCATCCCTTCGCGGGCCAGTGCGCAGCCGTCCTGTTGAGGCCGTGATTGAAGAGACTGAAGAGCTTGTCAAACGCGGCATGCGTGAAGCGATAGTCATAGCTCAAGACACCACGATGTACGGGGCGGATCTCTACGGAGCGCCATCACTGGCGAAGCTCTTACGCGAGCTTGCCTTGGTCGAAGGGCTTGAGTGGATCAGGGTCATGTACGCCTATCCATCCAGGGTAGACAGGGAGCTCGTGGAGTTGATGGCTTCAACTCCGAAGATTGTGAAGTACCTGGACCTGCCGATGCAGCATGGTTCAGATAGGTTGCTCCGGGCAATGAATAGACACGCCTCCCGCGACCAGATGATTCAGGTCGTAGGGGATCTAAGGGAACATGTACCCGGCATCGTCATACGCACATCCCTAATTGTTGGATTTCCCGGAGAAACCGACGATGACTTCGACGAACTGCTCGATTTCATAAAGATCATCAGGCCTGAACGGGCTGGAGTGTTCAAGTTCTCTCGCGAAGAGGGAACCCCAGCCTACGACATGCCCAACCAGGTTCCGCAGGAAGTGGCCGACATGCGTCGGAAAATAGCAATGGAGGCCTTGAAGGAAATCTCCCGCGAGTATGGCCAGTCGAGAGTGGGGAGCCTCGTTAGAGTGATTGTGGACGGGCCTTCCGAAGAATCCGAACTCGTTGTGGAAGCGCGGTCGTTTGCAGAGGCGCCTGACGTTGACGGGAAGATTTACATAGGCGATGCTACGTTGCAGCCGGGGCAATTTGCAGATGTCAGGATAGAGGATGCAAGCGACTACGACTTTGCTGCAAACCTGGTGCAAGGCTACCATCCGCACACTTAGGATCTGCTAGCGCGTGCAACGAGAGTCTATACACTTGCCGTTCTCTAGGCCATGGGCTGGCCCGGAGGGCGGCAAGCTGCTTCTAAGATCCATGTGCCTATTGTGTGGTCCTGTCCGCGCAAGGGGAAAGCTACCTTTGGGGGTGGGCAAGTTGATGAATGCAAGTAGCGCTGAAGTGATCGAGGTTGTTTCGGACTTTCCTGACATGCAGGAGCTTTCGGTTAGATTGAGCGGAAGTCCAAGCGTAGCTCGTGCAATATGTTATCCTGGAATTACTGGCAACGCGCGGCCGGGCGACAAGGTGATCGTGAATACTACCGCAGTCGACCTCGGGCTTGGAAGCGGCGGCAGGCACTTCGTCATATGGGTGTCGGGAAGGGATTGCCTGAGCACTCCACTTCCCGGCCACATAATGAAGATGAGATATGCGCCAATGCAACTTGCTACAGGCAGCTATGAAGAGAACCCTACCTACCGCGAGGCAATTGAAGGCTTCTCAGGATTGAGTGGAATGCCTGTAGTCATCTGCGAGCTCCACTCTATGGTTGCACCGGTGGTTGCCGGATTTTCGGGCAAGATCGCTTACATAATGACAGACGGAGCAGCGCTTCCCTACGCATTCAGCAAGACTGCCCGTCGCCTCAAGGATGAAGGTCTTCTTCACGTATCGATTACTGCGGGACATGCATTCGGAGGCGACCTTGAAGCAGTCAACATCCATTCGGCACTAGTGGCAGCCTGCGCTGTATGCGGATGTGATGGAGCAGTCGTTGCAATGGGTCCAGGCATAGTCGGAACCGCGACTCGCTACGGCTTCTCCGGGATTGAGCAGGCTTACATAGCTGATGCAGTCAACAGAATGGGCGGTTGCGCAATTATTGTTCCCCGGCTGTCACGATGCGACAGAAGGGAACGCCATAGGGTGGTCAGCCACCACACCATTACCGTGCTTAGTGACGTCTGTTGCACCCCTGTCACATGTGTGCTGGCTTCAGACATGGATGTCCATTTTCTGCGGGAGGCCACGGATCGCCTTTCTGAGGCACTCTTGGCAGGTGGGCATAGGATTGCGCATGCGCAGGGAGGCAAGGCCATTCAGGGCTTGAGAGAGTGCGGGATTGAGCTTTCCACGATGAGCCGCGGGTTCGATGAAGAACCGGAGTTCTTCCTCACGTCCGCAGCGGCAGGTGTGTATGCTCGAAGTCTCCTGCACTAGTAGAAGGTGGGAGGGTCCGAGAGTGATGAAACAGGGCTTTGCTGAGGAACCTATTGATCGTGAGACTATCTACAGGGGAAACATAATCACTCTGAATGTAGACAGGGTGAAGCTGCCAAGTGGCGATGCGGCAACGAGAGAGATTGTCCAAACGCGAGATTCTGTAGCCGTAGTGCCAGTAACCCGTGATGACGAAGTCGTTCTTGTGCGACAGTACAGATATGCAGCTCAGGAGGAAGTTCTGGAGATTCCCGCCGGGCGGATCGATCCGGGAGAATCTCCGGAAATAGCGGCACGCCGAGAACTGATTGAGGAGACTGGGTGCAGGTGCTCTGCGCTGAGCAGAATCGCCGGTTTCTACGTTGCCGTCGGCTTTGCCACAGAGTTCATGCACCTTTACCTTGGGACCGTAGACTATGTAGGTGATGCCTGCCCAGATGATGGCGAACTCATACAGGCGGAGCTCATACCTATTGACGAAATACCAAAGCTCCTCGCGGAGCAACAGATAAGGGACGCAAAGACCCTTGTCGGCCTGCTTCACCTATCTTGGACGTTAGGGCTTGCTCATGCTGAACGCGGCTTGCCTCGCGGATAGTGGCCTCGATTCCAGCAACAATCACTTCAATTGGGGATGTATACATGATGTCTGAACGAGAGCTAAACCATTACTTCGTCGACCTCCATGTCCATATCGGAAGGGATTCTGCAGGGAATCCGGTGAAGGTGTCCGGCGCGCGCGACCTGACCTTTGCCAATATTGCAAGGGAGGCTGCAACACGCAAAGGCATTGACATCGTAGCCGTGGTCGACTGCGCGTCCACAGGAGTTCTGCGAGACATAGAGGACCTCCTGAAGTCGGGGGAGATGGAGGAGGTCCCAGGCGGCGGGCTTAGGTATCTCAACAGAACTACGGTGATACCAGGCGCGGAAGTCGAATCAGCATGCCCGGGAGCCAATGCAGGAGCGCACTATCTCAGCTTCTTCCCGAACCTGGCGGCCTTGCGCCAGTATTCGCATAACCTTTCGCGCTATGTGTCGAACATGGATCTTTCTACTCAAAGAGCGCGGCTTTCCCCCGTGGAGCTCGCGAGGCTCGCCGCTGACCACGGAGGCCTTTTCATAGTTGCTCATGCATTCACTCCTCATAAGAGCCTGTACGGCACCTGTGCACGCAGGCTTTCGGATGTGTTCGGGGAGGCTGCGCGCAAGCTCGTCGACGGGATAGAGCTGGGCCTCTCGGCAGACACAGGTATGGCCGACAGAGTAGGCGAGCTCTCAAACTACACGTTTACTTCCAACTCCGACGCGCATTCGCTGCCCAAAATTGGGCGTGAGTATAATATCTTGCGGATGAAAGCACCGTCCTTCTCAGAAGTCAGGTTGGCCCTGGCCCGACTCGACGGGCGTAGAGTTGTTGCCAACTACGGCCTAGATCCTCGCCTGGGCAAGTACCACCTCAGCGCGTGCAGATGTTGTGGACATCGCTTCAAAGCATGGCCTGATACGCATGTGTGTCCGGAGTGCGGTTGCACAGGTATCGTTCGGGGGGTTGCCGATCGAATCCATGAGATAGCTGACACTCCTGAGCCGGTTCACCCGCCACACAGACCTCCGTACAGGTATCAGGTGCCACTTGAGTTTGTCCCTGGGCTAGGACCTGCCAGAATAGGGGCGCTTGTTGATGCCTTCGGCACCGAGATGGCCGTTCTCCACCGTGCAGCGGAGTCGGAGATCGCGGCTGTGGCAGGAGAGGCCATTGCGCACAGAATCTGCTTAGCCAGGGAGGGACGATTAGAGATCCAGGCAGGCGGCGGCGGCCAGTACGGCAAGGCCAATAAGGAGTAGGCCAATCTTGGCATTGATCTCCCACAAGACGCATACCCATGCCTTATGGGAGGGGTGTACAAGATGGCCAGGGCACGCTATGCAGCTGAGCGTCTGGCGCGCCATGTCAGTTCGAACATGGCCGTGTACCTGCTGACGTTTGTGATATTCATTACAGGAGTATGTTACGGAGCGGTTCAAGCCTCCATGCTGAAGGAGGGCAGAACAGAACTGTTTTCTTACCTCGAGACCGGCTTGGCCAGTCTGAGGCATACGCTTCCTGTCACACCGGGGAAGGCTTTGGTATCGAGCCTGGGAGCGAACTTGAGTTCAGCGGGTTTGATATGGCTTTCCGGTCTCACGATTCTGGGCTTTCCCGGGGCATTTGTCATCCTGTTCGTCAGAGGCTTTTCCATCGGATTCACCGTGGCCTTTATGGTGCGCGAGATGTCAGGGCCAGGCGCAGCTCTGGCGGTGGCGTCGGTGCTTCCCCACAACATCCTCGCCGTACCGGCCCTTATGGTAGCTAGCCTTGCTTCTCTTTCCTTCTCGTGGGCAGTGATAAGGACCAAGCTAATCGGCGTGCCCTCAGACGTGAAACTGGCATTTGCCAAGTCCGTGGAAGGAGTAGCCGTCTCCGCCATTGGGCTGTTTGTGGCATCTTTCGTTCAGGCCTACGTTTCTCCGGCGATATTGATCCTTGCAGCAAGATTCGTGTGAACGAAAGCTCCCCTGCGGGCAGCATTTTGCCATAGGACGTTAACCACCAGATGCGTAACCTGGGCACGCCAATGGATGTCGCCACTTCGTGATCGGTGCAGGACTAGGCTGCCCAACGTCGAAGAGAGCGAATAGGAAGCTGAAATCACATGCCAGCATCAAAGTCGGCAGGCCATTGAGCTTGCCGCCTCTGTTCTGGTGACGGCAGCCGCTTTTGGGGGGAGTCAGGAAAGATGCTTCCATCCATAGAAGAGTACATAAACTACCTTGCAGTCGAGCGAGGCCTGTCAGAGAATACGCTTGAGGCATACGCCCGTGACCTCGCTCAGTTTGCGGAGTTTGCGGCAAAATCTGTGCGCGGGGCCGATGAGCCTCTCGATGACGACATCCTCATGGCAGGTCAGTCAACTGCTGCATCCTTTATAGCAAGCACTATCGAATCAGGTGGATCGCCGGCCTCAGCCGCGAGAAGGCTAACGTCTCTCCGCATGTACTACAGGTTTCAGCTGAGCGAAGGACACGTGGATAGGGATCCTACAGCGAACCTGGAATCGCCGCGGCAGCCACAGCGTTTACCCGATGTGCTCACTGTGGAAGAGATGGAGAGGCTGCTCTCCTCGGCGCCTGGGTACGATCCTCAATGCCTTCGCGACAGAGCGATGCTCGAGCTTCTTTATGCATCCGGACTCAGGGTCACTGAGTTGATCTCTCTTGCGACTGAAGATGTAGACCTGGAGCTTGGATACGTTCGTTGCGTGGGCAAGGGAAACCGTGAGAGAATCGTACCAATAGGAGAGAGGGCAATAGAGGCAATAGAGAGATACCTTGCGTTCGGACGGCGTGAACTTGCCGGCGCCAGTGAAGAAAATTACCTTTTCATAACTAACCGTGGAACTGCCATGACGCGGCAAGCGTTCTGGAAAATGCTGAAGCGCCGGGCGCTCGAGGTAGGCATCTCCAGCGATATCACTCCCCATACAATTAGGCACTCATTTGCTACGCACTTGCTTGAGAATGGAGCCGATTTAAGATCTGTCCAGGAGATGCTTGGGCATGTTGATATACGAACCACACAGGTTTACACCCACCTAACTCACGTGAAACTTAGGGAAATATACAATAAGCACCACCCAAGGGCGTTGAAAGAAGGAGACGCGCAAAGATGCGAGCATTGATAGTCGTATTTGATGGTGTTGGAATTGGCGAGCTTCCCGATGCCGACAAATATGGGGACGTGGGAAGCAATACTCTTGTCAATACTTCGCACGCAGTAGGTGGCCTCAGCCTGCCCAATCTCGAGAAGCTTGGATTGGGGAATCTTGCGGCCAGCGCGGGCCATGAGATCCTCGGGGTTGCCAAAAGCCGAAACCCCACGGCTTCCTATGGGATGATGGCCGAGAAATCTCCCGGAAAGGATACAACCACTGGCCATTGGGAGATTGCCGGCATACAACTGGACCGTGGGTTTCCTACGTATCCTGAGGGATTTCCCGATCAGGTGGTCGTCGCTTTCGAAGAGGCGACGGGGAGGAAGATACTCGGCAACTATCCGGCATCAGGCACCGAGATCATACAGGAGCTTGGGTTAGATCATATCCGCACCGGCAGCCCCATAGTGTATACCTCCGCTGATTCGGTCTTTCAGATAGCTGCCCATGAAGAGATAATACCAAGAGACGATCTGTACGAGATATGCAAGACAGCCAGGCGCATACTCTCAGGGCCCCACGCTGTGGCGAGAGTCATTGCTCGTCCGTTCATCGGAGAGCCCGGGAACTTTACCCGAACAGAAGGAAGACGCGATTTCTCCTTGAGACCCCCAGGGCACACGCTGCTGGACTTGGTGGCCAAAGCCGGACTGGATGTAATGGCGTGCGGAAAGATAGACGATATCTTTGCGAACCAGGGTATTACGCGTTCGAAACATGTGGCCGGTAACGACGCCATCTTCGACGCTGTCCTTGAGTTTCTGGACGAGGGGTATTCTGGCCTCATATTTGCCAACCTCATAGATTTCGACATGAAGTGGGGACATAGAAATGACGTTGAGGGTTTTGCACGAGGGCTCGAACATATCGACAGTCGCCTTCCCGAACTCCTCTCAAGCCTG
>JAQVXE010000132.1 GCA_028709305.1 Bacillota bacterium
C
The DNA here is from genome assembly GCA_028709305.1 of Bacillota bacterium. Taxonomy (GTDB): domain Bacteria; phylum Bacillota; class DTU025; order DTU025; family DTU025; genus UBA10085. The sequence continues at coordinate 2 of JAQVXE010000132.1, forward strand.
ATCAGCATTACTGCGGCCACGGCGGCGATTACGACAATCGCTCGTGTCTTCTTGAACATGACTGCACCCTCCTTTTGATCTGGTGACGCCATTAGAAGCGCCTGTAGAACAACCGGAGCGTCGCCCCGGTTATCCTTCCTAATAAGAATGCGGCAAGCAACGTCCCAGACGCTGAGACTGGATACATTTATACGCGAGTCGAACAAACTGATGCTAGTGCCATTGTTGCTGCCATTCCAATGTACTATTAATATACCACCTGAGCTCAATCGAGTCAATGAATCCCCTCGACGCATTAAATGTCCAGTTGAGACCCTGTTTGGTCTAGCCTCCATCTTAATGTTGCATTGTCACTAAACTTACCATATGATTATGTAAAGGCATTTCATCCAAAGGCATTTTGTTATGTCGCGAATTTATTCGCCGCACCAAAACCGGCCACCGCAAACATGGCCATTGCGACGATTCGTAGCCGCCTTGTTCGATGATCCCTGAGAACTACATATGAAGAGGTAAGCATGTATGAAACCTAAACGGACTGCCGACTCTGCATTGGCAAAGAAGTTGAATAGGGCGGTGGTAATAGACTGTATCGAAAAATACGGTGCGCTTTCCCGTGCCGACATCGCCAGACTCACAATGCTCAGCCCGTCTACGGTATCGAGCATCGTAGCAGAGCTTGTTGACCTGGGCATAGTCCGCGAGTCAAAGGGGACGGCTGCAAGCAGCGGAGGGCGACGTCCGATCTTGCTTGACCTGAACTCGTCTGCAAGCTGCGCTGCTGTAGTGGACGTGCAGGTATCCAGAATCCTTTATGGCGTTGTGGATCTGGCAGGCAAGCCGATCTGGACTGCAAAAGAGGAAGTTGACCTCTCAAGCCCGGAAGCCACCTTCCATCAGGTCTTTCAGATCGTGGCCAAAACCCTTGCAAAGCTGCCTCGAACAGGCGCGCCTGCAGCAGGAATCGGCGTATCCATCCCCGGCATAGTAGATACGACCACCGGCACTGTTATCAAGTCAACACGGCTCAAATGGAAGGAGCTGCCTCTTGCCAACCGCCTCCAGCAAGAGTTTTCTTTGCCCGTCTATGTCGACAGAGATGTGCGCGCCGCCGCGTGGGGCGAGCGCTCGTATGGCCTGGCCCGAAGCGCCGATGATTTTGTGTATGTGATGGTGGGCAAGGGGGGCCTCGGAGCAGGCCTCATCCTAGGGGGTAGATCATACGTCGGCGCACGAATGCAAGCAGGCGAGTTGGGACACATGACCGTCGATATCAACGGAGAAGAGTGTTCGTGCGGAAACACAGGTTGCCTGGTAACACTCACCTACCCGGCTATCGACGAAGTCAGGCGAAACAACGAAAAGGATCCCATAATCGATTGCGCTGCGATTGGAATCTTGAACCTCATGAACCTGCTCGATCCGGAGCTTGTGGTTCTTGGAGGAGACATAGGCCAGGAGCCCGCCTTTGTGGCGCAGGTCGAGAAGGTAGTGCAAGAGCGCACGTTCTTGACTCCGCGCAAGAATGTCCGGCTTGTCGCTTCCCAGCTCGGGGAGATAGGCATTGTTCTTGGCCTCGCAGGACTCGTATTCGACAAGTTCTATTGGAAACGCGCTTTTGAGAATGTGGGCTGACCAAATCACCTGGGATGAAAGCGTTCCCATACGGCGAGGGTTCTCGAGGCGGCAGCCCATCACCTCAAGTTCACAAAGAGTCAATTCCATTAATTAAGGAGGGAAGGCGCTCTTTCTCGTACTCGGTACGGGATGGTGCTGAGCGCCACACGGCATGAAGAAGGGGATGTCAAGAATCGTCATGTTTCTATGCAGTATTATCGCCGTTGCTCTGGTATTTGCGTTGGGATCAACCACATTGGCAGCCAGCAAAGATTCTGGGGCTGCCGATCGAGCCGGGCAGGAAGCCCTGGCCAAGTATGTTATATACATTAACTGGGATGCCTGCGCATATCGGTACTATGAGTGGGCCAACACACCCGGTGAACCGGGCACGCCAAACCTGAACTACCTAGCCTCGCGAGGCACGCTCTTTACCAATGCCCGCAACGGGCTGCCAGGCATCACTAATCCCATGCAAACAAGCATCGTTACCGGCACCTGGCCGGCCGTTCACGGCAACACATACCGATATTATGATCCCGCCGAGAACCTTGTTAAGGAGACAGGCCGCCACAACGATGCCGAAACCATTGCCGAAGTGGTGGAGAAGGGCGGATTGCCATGCGCATCTGTGCAGCAGTTCATGTTGCAGGGACGGGGGACCTATCCAGACGACCCACACCACCTCTACATACAACCAGGAGCCGGGTGGTTGAAACGGGTAGTGGAAGCAGAGAAGATTCTCAACTGCAAACCCGTGTTTGGAATGGATATGAGGATGATAACCCCTGCCGAGACGCCACGATTCCTGGCAATCTACGCCGATGACCTGGATGCAGCGGGCCACAATAATTCGCCGGGTTACGGGTTCTCGGTGGCAAGGGACTACGATTCGTGGAAGGCAAAAATGGCTAAGGTAATGGTGTCGATGGACGAGGGCCTTGGGCGGCTGATCGACGCACTAAAGGCTCTGGGGATCTTCGAGGAGACTGCGATTGTCCTAACAGCTGACCACGGCATGACACCCTACTGGGGACCGTCAAGCCTCCAAGACTTAATAAAAACCGTAGAAGCCCTCGGGTACAAATGCGAGTTCCTGGGCAAAGGTGGCCGGGCCAAGAAGGATACTGATGTAGTCCTGGTCAGCGCCGGCCTTTCGGTGCAATTCTACTTCAGAAACGAAATGACGAAGGTCCAGTACGACGAGGTTGTGAATGCCGTAGCCTCAAAGCCTTACGTTGGTGGGCACTTCACCCAAGACGAACTGAAGGAAAGCGGAGCTCATCCTTGGCTCGGATCGCTTCTCATCTGGCCCGAATCGCCCAACCACTTCCATACGTCGGGCAAGCTTCTCGGCCTCGGCGGCCAGCATGACTCAGGCGAAGATTCTTCCAGGCATGTGTTCATGCTCGTGAGCGGAGCAGGCGTGAAACAAGGAGTCGTAATAGATTCGCCCGTGGAGATCATAGATGCTGCACCTACCATGTCGAGGCTGATGGGCCTCAGGCCTCCGGCGAATGCAACCGGACGAGTGCTCTATGAAGCGCTGGAGGTAGATGAATAAGAGTTCGTTTGGCCAACATGGCAGCTACACTCTTTTTGTGATGGTGGGGTTGGGCCAGGTTTGTGGCTCGGCTCCACCTTCACTTATTCCACAATGGCCATTCTGCAAATCGCAGAACACAGCCAACCCCTAGTCCTCCCCCATAACCAGGCGGCGCATGAGCTCATAACCCAGTTCCACAAGCTCCTCGGCGCTGCCCAGATCGAGCCAGTCCTCTCTGCTTATGGGCACATATTGGCCCATAGGATCTTGATAGTAGAGCTCCATCCACTCCTCGTCGAGGCGGCCGCACTCATCCATCTCCACGGCTATCCTGAGAATCTCATTGCCCTCTGACGGCTCGTCGATGTACATCTGCATTTCCCTGTCCCAGAATGCTATTTCTTTCTCAGCAGCCCGTATTTGATCTTCAGAAAGCACTCCTCTATTCTCTTCAAGGAACATTATGCGTCCCTTCTGCGGCGGCCAGTCGGAAGGTGTGTCGCAATCAGGCACAGTTACCACCGAGGCCAGTAGCTCTGCTGATACTTGCGAATCAGATACGGTTTTCGAGATAAGCGAGACACTTGTTTCAAGCAATCGGTAATGAAGGCCGTACTTCTCCTTCATCAGATTCTTGACGAGTCTCTTCAACTGGTGGTCGGTCGCGGGCTCCATAGCAATCTGCGCCACATGCCATCTCTCATTTGAGACTTGGCGCGAAAGCCGGGGCCCATTCTCTGCCCTACTGACTGATACTCTTGCCACATTCGCACCTGCAGGCCCTGTAGATGTGGCGGTGTCGAACACCACCTCGTATTCCCATGCCTCCCCGGAGATTTGGCGTTCGCTCACAATCTCGAAAGACTCAACCCAGGGGCTTGACGTTCCGGTGACCCACCTGAAATCTTCATACAATGGTAGATTGATCTCTCTCAGTTCCGGAGAGATCACCGCATACTGAAGTGCCCCATTGCGCGCCATGACCCCCTCCGCCCATTTTTCCACAGCGTCTCTGGGGGTTGCAGGCAACAACACTTCTTCCAAGAGCCTGATCCGCTGCTCGAGCAATAACGTTTGGCTACTACGTATGTTGACGCTCCGGTTCCGCTCATCCCACTCAACCTCAGCACCGAGAGCCTCTGCAACAGGGCGCACCGGTGCCACCACTCTGCCGTCTTCGATCCTAACAACAGTATCTGGTCCAAGCAGACGCCCGTCTATTATCACCCTGATGGCGCCGTCAGCCAGAACTCCTGCCGCAACAGTCAGAGCAACAAGAGCCACAACTGCTGCAGCCATATTTCGTCGTTTCACAAAGATACCTCCCAATCATGCAACTTGACGCCTGAAGCCGCACTCATCGTCACAAAAGACGGGGCTCCGCCCGTTCCAGCCCGGTTCAATCATTCCCGTCCACGAGCTCATCATGATAGCGCTTTGACGCAAAGGCCATCACGATAGGGGCCACAATCACAGGAACTGCAAGCCACGCCCAGAAAAGACGTGGCCATGCCAACGTGAGCAAGGGGAACAGGGCGCTTACTCGATATACTGTTGAGGCCAAACGGTGGGTCTTCGCCCATACCCTATCATCAGCCATCGTCCACTTTGTCCTGACCCCAAGTACGGCATTCCGGGTGGCGTCTTTCATGATGATGCCCGTGTAGTAAAAGAGCAATGCAACAGGCACACTCATAATCTTGTAGAGGTTCGACGGTTTGCCCATGGCCAGCAGAGCAAAATCTGCGTACATTGCCGCGAAAAGCAAGATCAACAGGCTCTTGAATATGCCCAGCCGATCCACTGCAACATCCCTGGCCTCAACATCAACGCTGTTGACATAAATCCTCAGGACCAACGACATTATTAGGTGAACAACGAGTATGACAACGGGAAAGAAGAAG
>JAQVXE010000035.1 GCA_028709305.1 Bacillota bacterium
ACCATGAATGAAACAGGTGGACAGGCGGAGATCCATGTTCCGTCAGTCCGGGCAACGATGGGGAGTGGCGAAATCGAGGTCTCCGGCGGCGGGCAGGCATGGAGTGTGCATGGGTCGGAGCTGGAAATCGAGCATCCGCTGATGCGGGGGTTTGCCGATGTGGATGCAACGATTCGCACCAGCGACCGCATGAGGATAGAGGGAACACTCAGGATCTACAATGCTCTTGTGGATGCTGCGACAGCGGCGTTTTCCAAGGCCACGGCGATTCCCGACGCCGATCTTGATCTCAAGGTCGTTGTCGGCGATGGAGTGAAGGCGGTCAGAGAGGAATCCTGGGCCCAGGTCACGCCCTCGGTAGTGCATATCCAGGGCAGTGTGAGGCAACCTCGGGCCAAGGGCTACGTGGAAGTGGGGCCTGGAGAGGTCTACTTGTATGGCGTTCCACTGGAGATACTGTCGGGCCGGGTAGATTTCTCCACAAGCGACGATTCACCCCTGGAGTTCTCCATAGTGGCAAGGGATTCGTCAGCTGAGTTTCCCATAATGGCCAATGTATACGGTAAGCCCGGTGATGTTCACTTGTCTTTTGCGCCGGGGCTTGATTCTGATATGGAGGCTGATTTGGCTCCGGGAGATCTGCTCATGAAACTTCTAGACGCTCGGCTGCGTCTGTATATCTTGAGCCGTATTGGGCGGCTGATGGACTCGTTGCCTGAGACGATCAAGCATTGATTGGCATACTCAAGCCCTAGGCGGGAGGAATCGTTCGGCAGGGGTAGAATACAGAATTCAGTTCATCTGACGGCCTGAACGGGCTGCAATCGTGGTCCAACAGCGCGATTTGGGGAGGCGAGATTCTTGAAACACATTAGCATCAAGAGGCACTGCACTGTCTTGGCTGTCATGATGGCGGTCATGCTGTTGGTCTCTTTCTCGGCGATGGCTGCGCAGTCGGGGTCGCTCGGGGTAGTTACTGCTATAGAGATCCGAGGCAACAGCAGGATTGACTCTGATGACATTCTTAAGGCTATGACCATCAAGATAGGCGACGAGCTCACCGAAAGCGCCATACAGCAAAGCTTCGTTGCTATGGATTCTCTTGGTTGGTTTGCGGATCTAGGCGCAAATACCGTTCCACACTTCGGCGGCATCAAGCTTATCATTGTCGTGCAGGAGTTTCCGGTTGTAAACAAGATACTTGTAAGCGGCAATGCACTCATTCCTACTGACGAGCTTCTTGGCGTCATGAAATCGAAGGTGGGTTCTCAACTCAATGCCAATCAGCTCAGGACTGACCTTCAAGCCTTGGGAAGCCACTACCATGAGAAAGGATACTGGGTGAGTATTGAGCCTTCACTTTCGGACACAGGAGATCTCACGCTTCATCTTGTGGAGTGGACCGTGTCAGAAGTCAAGTTCGCAGGGAACCAGAAGACCAAGCCGAAGGTTATCCAAAGGTGCATAGAAACTCAGCCGGGAGACTACATCAATGTAAACAAGATAAACGAGGACCGACGGCGAATCTACATGCTAGGCGCGTTTGAGGATGTAGAGGCAAAAGTGGAGCCTGTGCCGGGGAAATTCGAGTACGTGGTGACGTATGTTTTGACTGAGCGAAAGACGGGCATTGCCAATCTTGCGCTCACATACAGCTCCCAGGACAAGCTCATGGGATATATAGAACTGGGAGACGAGAACTTCCTTGGCAACGCGCAGACAGTGAACATAAAGGCGGAGTTTGGCCGTTCGAAGACCAACTACGAGCTGGGTTTCTACGAGCCCTGGGTTGGCGCTTCCGGCAAGACTTCCGTAGGATTCAATCTGTTCAGCAAGACTTTGGCGAAACAGTATACACCGTCTGACGAAAATGAGACTCTTTCAAGTGGCGCCGTTTTGGGCCTTGAAGAAGCGGAAGTCGACCCCATTGAGTATACGCAAAGGCGAACAGGTGGAAACGTAACGGTCGGCCGTACTCTCTCACTCAACACCAAAGCGTTTGTGAAGTTCAAGATGGAGAACGCGATCAACATCGCTGCAGAATCTGAGTATGCAGACCAGATTCCGCCCGGAGGCACTACACGTTCGCTTACTCTGTCGGCTGTGAACGACACAAGGGACGATCTGTGGAATCCTGCGACAGGCCATAAGTTGTCCAGCTCACTGGAGTATGCAGGCGGGATTCTTGGAGGCGACAACGACTTCGCCAAACTGCAGGGCGAGGCTTGCCAATACTACCAGGTCCGTGATGGGCACATTCTAGCAGGCAGGGTCAGTGCCGGATATGGGTTCGACGGGCTGCCTGTCGATGAGCGTTTCAGGATTGGGGGAGCCGAGACCGTCAGAGGCTATAAATATGGTGACATTGAAGGCGACCGAATGACCCTGGCAAATGCGGAATACCGCTTCAATATTACCAAGGGTCTACAGGGTGTGCTCTTCTGCGACGCCGGTCAGGCGTGGAACGCAGATGGCTCCTTCGACGTTAGCAATACTAAGGTCGGTTATGGTGCTGGCGTCAGGATCATGGTGCCCGTGCTGGGCATGATACGCATCGACTACGGTATCGGCGATAGCGGCGGACAGGCATACTTCAGCTTTGGGCAAACGTTCTAGTCTTAAGCTGGGTTGTGTAGTATAATTGACGGGGCGCCGCGTCGTCGGCGCTCCTCGCTATACTATCTGATTTTGATTCTTGAGTTGAATAGAAAGGATGACATCTATGTTCAAAAACGTGCCAAAGGCTCTTTTGGTTGTTCTGGTGTGTGCCATCTTGGTCGGCGCTGGCGCCGGCGTGGCTAACCTTGCCGTATCACGCGCTGCTGGTGAAGCTGCTGTAATAGGAAAAGTCGACGGTGTTAGGTTGGGACAGGAGTTCCCTGCGATGAAGACGGCTCTTGAGAATATCCTTAAGCAGAAAAGCGCCCTGGAGAAGGAATTGAACACCAAGGCCGAGGGGCAGGATCAAGAGACCCAGCAGACCCTGCTCGATCAGTACAACCTGAAATACAACGAGTATGCAAGAAAGCAGCTGGAACCTGCCGAGAAAGCGCTCCAGAGCGCCATTGCGGCAGTTGCCAAGGACAAGGCAGTCACTGTCGTGCTGGATTCAAGCGTTGTCCACCTTGGCGGAATAGATATGACAGACGCTGTCCTCAAAAAGGGCGGGGCGAAGTAGGAGCCTATCGTAGCAGCGCATCACACTTGGGGGAGACGGCGTGCTGTGTCTCCCCCTTCTTGGCAGAGAGCCACTTGGCTCTCACTTCACTGCTCGTGTAATGGATCTGCCCTGACGAAATCCCCTTTGTGCTGGGCGCATGAGATGTGAATGCGCTCCCGGGACGGCTGCGAACTGCGAGGTCGCGACTGATGAGGATTCTTGACAGGTATGTGGTCTATGAGTTTGTTGGCCCTCTCACCCTATCCGTGTTGGCGTTCATAGTGATAATGCTCAGCGGGCAGCTTTTCTGGCTTGTGGACTTGATAATCCAGAAGAAGGTGCCTGTGCTCGTCGTAGCCAGGATGCTTATGTACAGTCTTCCGGGCATTGTTGTTCAGGTCCTGCCAATAGCCGTGCTCTTTGGAGCGATGATCGGCCTTGGTCGGCTGGCTCGCGATTCTGAACTCCACATCATGCGTGCTTCGGGAGTGCCCTTTGCCAGGATTGTCTTGCCATTGATCGTTCTGGGAGCCATAATGAGCGCAGGCGGGTTTTGGCTTAATGAGAGCGTTGTGCCGTGGGCAACGCACCAGTCTGAAACCATTGTCAGAGAGATGATCTTTCAAGAAGCCTTTCCCGCCGTGGAAGAGGATGTTTTCTTCAAGGCGCCCGGCGGTCGTTACTTCTACGTTGGCAAGGTCAACGAGAATCGTGGCACGCTTGAACGAGTGATGATATATGAGACGGAGAGGAACATGTTCCCGCGTCTTGTGTCTGCCGAGAGCGGGCGGGCTGAATCGGGCAAGTGGGTGCTGGAGAATGGCAGCATTCATGAGCTTGATGCTGAAGGGCACGTACAGATGAGCATGTCCTTTGAAACCATGGAGATCTCCCTTGAAAAGGAGCTTGAGAGCTTCTCATCTAGCCAGAAAACCCCGGAGGAGATGAGCCGGAAGGAACTGAAGTCCAATATTGACCTCTTCGAGAGGAGCGGAATCCGCGTCCACGGGCTGCGCGTGGATTACCACCTGAAGCTTGCACAGCCTCTGGCAGCGCTTGTCTTTGCTGTAATTGGCGCTCCTCTTGTCACCAAGTCGCCCCGTCGTGGCGGCGGATACTTCGGAGTCGTAGCAGCTGCGATTCTTTCATTCGCCTACTACATTGTGCAGGCATTGGCGCGCTCTGTCGCTATTCGTGGCACCATCTCTCCGCTCCTGGCTGCCTGGCTACCCAATGCCGTCTTTGGAATTCCGGGCCTGCTTATGCTATACGTTGTGGATCGTCCCCAGATTGGCCTGGCGGCAAAGAGGCGGGGTTCCGGTGGAGCGAATGGGTCAGGAGCCAACGGAAAAAACACTAGCATGATGTGTGGCATCGTGGCACTAACCACTCTGTATTTGCTCGCGTTCTGTTCTCCCTGCGCTGTTGCCAAGAGCATTCCTGTGAAAGTAAAAGCGGAGAAGGTTGTTTACGATGGAGCTGTTGGCCTGTGGGTGATCTCGGGGGACGTGAAGATCGAATATGAGGATGCGGTAATATCCGGAGACTATGCCGAGTTTGACATGGGCCGAAAGGTTGTTGTCGTAAATGGATCAGTAAGGGTTTCGCTGGGGGAGGAGGAGATGACGGGTCAGAGCGCCGTTTTCAACGTCTCCAACGGTGAGGTTGTAATGGATGATGCCAGGGCGAAGTTGGCGGGTGAAGGTGTGGAAGGATACCTGTACATGTCCGGAGGTCAATTGGAGAAGAAAGAGGATTACCTTCGGCTATCCCACGGCGCTATCACTACCTGCGATCTCGAAAGGCCCCACTACCGCCTGGAAGTTGAGGAAATGGAAGTCTATGTGGACGACAGGATAGTCCTGCACTCAGTCGCTTACTACGAAGGGAATCTGAAGCTTCTGCGCTTGCCACGACTGGTGGTGCCCCTTAAGGAGGATGAACGGTTCGAGCTTCCTAAGATAGGCTATGGCGCGCTTGAGGGATGGTATGTAAAGACCAAGTACAACTACAAGCTGACTGATGATGCGTACGGATCCTTGTACGCCGACTACTTCCAGCTGATGGGTCCTGCGGCTGGAATAAGCCAGAACTTGCGTTTGGGGGAGGCCGGGGTGCTCACTGCCTATCTGTATGGACTATGGAACAGAGGGGCAGACGGCCTCGACACTACGCTTGAGCTCTCACACGACCTCAAACTCCCCCTGGACATAGGCGCAAAGGCTGCATGCCGGCAGAGGAATTACATCAACATTCTCGGGGATGAGATTTCTGAGCGCTCATGCAATCTCAGCTTGACCAGGCGAGTCCAGAGTTCAAACACTTCATTCACAGGCAGTTTCAGGGAAACGGATGCATCTGCCTACTCTTCGATGGTCAACGCGACCTTCAGGCATTCTTCAACTCTGCCATATGACATAAAGCTCTCTTCAAATGTGGACTACAAGAAGCAGGTTAAGAACTCAGATGTAACACAGGATGTCCTTTCTTACAATGTGCAAGCTGACCGAACTCATGGGGGCTTTTCAGTGAGAGGTCTCGCTCAGGCACAGGTATATGTGGAGGACCCGAGCGATATCGAGGTGAAACCGCCTCCGTGGAAGGCACTGAGAAGGCTGCCGGAATTTACTGCGACAGCCAATGGTATTGCACTAGGCTCCGGCCCGCTGGTCATGGACGTGAAAGGCGTATTTGGGAACTACACTGAGGATGCCATCAGGGACGGGATTCGGTCTGAGGTGACGGCTGCCAAGGGAGGGTTGGACCTGACGCTCAGGGTCAAATCCAAGCAGATATTCACATGGCTTTCGGTTGACGGTTATGCGCGAGGCGTGTTCGATGTGTACCAGGGCCTAGGTGATCGAGCGGCCGCTCAATACTCAGTTGGGACGTATGTAAAGCCCGCTTCCGGGACTACTCTGAGGCTAAGCTATACCGAGACGGACGTTCATGGTGCATCTCCTTTCAGGTTCGACGAGGTGCGCCCTGCTTCGAAGCTCAGCGGAAACCTGACGACATCTGCTGGACCAGCAAGGCTTACTGTTGCAACGGGGTATGATTTCGCTTCGGAGAGATATGATCCTCTGAACGCAACATTGCGGGTGGATATTGCCAAAGGGTTGTCGTTAGACTTTTCAGGCAGATACAACCTGCAGCAGAGGAGTCCGACTTCTATTGTTGGAAGAGTCGTGGTGCAACCGTCCCCTGAGATCCAGGTCAAGGCGGGCGGCAGCTATGATTTTGTGCGAGGCCAGTTCACCAGGGTTGAGTCGTCGGGGGATGTCAGATTCAGCCCCGAATGGCGTTTCCAGTGGACAGGAGTGTACGATTTCTTCAAGGGCGGCTTGGTGCGGGGCGACATTGGGATCACCCGCGATCTGCACTGCCGGGAGGTGGCCTTGACCTATCAGCATGCGTCCAGACGCGTGTGGCTGGAGTTCAGGCTGAAAGCTTTCCCTGGAAAGCCTCTTGGATTTGGCTTGGGCGAGGAAGGAATACTATTTCAGCAGTAAGCCTGCTACGTAAAGAGTCTGTAGCAGGCTGGGGCTTGGCAAGGAGGGTGCTTGCTGATGAATCCGAGGATGGTCAGGATAGTCAGCTCTTTCATAGTGCTTGTTCTTGCTTGCCTCTACATTTACGCTTTTGTCTTGAACGAGCCGCCTGATGGAGAAGAAAAGAGTGCGGAAGGCGGGAATAGACCGCCCGGCGACCTCCTCTTTGAGGGTGTCAGCATTGAAGGTCGGAGTGATGGTGAGAGGGCATGGAGGATCTCAGCTTCCGATGTGGGCTTGAGGGATGAGGATGGACGTATTGAAATCGGCGAGATCACGCACGGGGAGATATACAGAGCCGGTGAGGCCTATCTCTCCTTCAAGGCGTCAAAGGGCATCTTCCACAGCGGAACCGGCCAATTGCTTCTCTCGGGAGGGGTTGATGTATACTCTGGAGAACGCAAGCTTCTGACAACGGATGAACTGGAATGGGCACCGGGAGATTCCAAGGTGGTTATTCCAGGGCCTGCAGAGATAATGACCGAGCAGGGAGTGGTCTCTGCTGCTTCTCTTGAGGTGGATGTGGCCTCTGATGAGATCTATGCCGGCGGCGACTTGACGATTCGCGAGGGGTTTGGCGGCCGAGATATCATAGTAAAGGGCGGCGAGGTTAGATTCGATCCTGACCAGAACTCTTTTGAAGCATGGGGCGGGACGGAGATTGTGTTTGAGATAGGCGATGATGATTGAGGGGAGGAGCGGACTGATGAGGCGGGCGCGTAAGAGAGCCGTGTCTGTCCTGGTATTGCTGATACTTCTGGCTTCGGCTGCAATTGCTGCAGAAGCAGCCAAGAAAACGGTGAACATGAAGGTCCACGGGAAGGTACGCTATGAGGGATCCAGGGGCAGGACCATTATTGAGGGCGGCGTGACCATACGATATGATGACACAGTTATTGTTGCGGCAAGCGCGGTGATAGACAATGCCGCGGAGACGGCCAAGCTTTCAGGGGGCGTTACCTTGACGCAGCAGGACGTGACCTTGACTGCTGATGAGATGGACGTTAACCTGAAGCAGGACAATGCTGAAGTCAAGGGAAATGTGAAGCTTGAGAAACGTGAAGAGCAGGCGGAGAAGGATGAGTCGGGAAAGCCCAAGATCTCCATTATCACAGTGACCTGCGACATGTTGGATATCTCGACAAAGACTCAGGATTTCATGGCCCGGGGTTCGGTCGTAATAGCAAAGGATGCCCAGAAGGCTCAGGCCCAAAAGGCGGATTATAAGAATGCTCAGAAAGAGCTTCTACTTGAGGGGTCTGTGTTCATTGAAGATGCAGGGGACAAGAGCATAAGGTGCGACAAGGCGATTCTCTATACTGACAAAGAATTGGTGGAAGCTGAAGGCCAGCCTGTCGAGATCACGTTTGAAGTGGAAGAGTAGGGCATCTGGTGACGCTCGGTATTGGCTGTTCAATTTCGGTTAACTGAATAGTGACAATTGAGGGGGGGCTGCACCGCGCCCCCCTTCCAATTCAGCAAGGATTTCTCAGCGTTTGGGACTGGCGCACATGCTATAATGTCGAATGAATGGGGGGTTTAGCTGCATGTACGCCCTAATGCGCGATGGGTTCATGTTGGATGTTGTAGTGGTTGCCCTAGTCACAATCGTGCTTGGGTCATTTGCAGCGGCTGGTATTGCGGCCGCTGCCGATCGTTTCTTCGCTCATACGGTCTCAGGAGTTGTCGGCGAATACGGAGAGTACGATTTGGTGGTTCACGTCAGGACTGAGACCAGGGACGAGTCGTTGCGCGCGTTGAAGTCGACATTGCGGACTCAATTGCCGGGTGCTCGGATAAGGGAAAGCGCCACGCTACTTTCGAGGTCGAACTTCCTTGTGTCGGTGCCGCGCAAGGACGAGGAATCCATGATAGCTCTCACCAAGGCTGTTGCAAGCATTCCGGGATTTGCCGGCTACACGCTCTTGCTGGAGCCTAAAGTGACCGTGAGCGGGATAGGTTCAAAGGCTCTGCCTGCTTTCAAATCCGAACTGGGTGAGATCGATGGGGTCCAGTTCATCTTGCGTGACGGCGGAGATATCCACCTCGTATGCGAATCCCCTGAACGTGTTAGGTTTGTGGCACAAGCTGCGGAGGCCGTGCTCAGGCAGTACCAGGTTATTGATGTGAGTTTGACGCAGGGGGCATTGGCGACTCACAGTGCTCACCGCGGCCAGCTCATGCAGAGCATCAGTCAACGGTTGTCGGACGTAGAGGGACAGGATGTAGCGGTTCGAGATTTGACTCAGGGAGGAGAGGCTGACCAGGCTCAGCTCTTGACGGGGGCAATGGTCAAGATTAGAGCATTCTTGGAGGCCTGGGCGCCGCAGGCTGTCATAGAGGTGAGTCAGGAAGGAGATGGCTCTGCGCGGTCTTGGGGAAATGCAGAAGCGGCGGGGATTGGTGAAGGCGATTCTATCATCCTGTCGGCTGATGACAGGCCGATCGGTTCGCGACCGGCCCCTGAGGATATGGTTGTGTCGGTGACTGATGTTGAGGGGGGCCGAGCGCACGGCATAATAGTCTCCGGGGGCTCCAAGCCTGACACAGGCGGCTCATCCCAGATTCTTTCGGCATATCTGCTAGATGACGGAACCGTTTCCGGTTTCGTGGGAAGCGCGCAGACAAGGCGCCCTCAGGAGGAACTGTCGCTGTCGTTGTCAGAAGCAGAAGAGCTGTTGGCCGAATATGGTTCCGCAGTCGATGATGCGCTGATGGCGGCTGAGATGGGAGAGGAAGCTTTAGACTCATATGAGCGGGCAATAGATTCCCTCATCAGTCTCCAGAGGGCCCTGGAGAGCCTAGGCGTGGATGGCGATGCAGGGGATGTGCGCATTGATGATCAGGCTGTAGGGTCCCTTCTTCGCCTGACCGAACAGGCATTGGGGGCCATAGAGAGCTTGCAGGCCACCGCGGATGTTGTTGCGATGTTCTCAGGAAGCTATGATTCGCTTCTTGCCAATCTGAAGTTGTGGCAGAGCAGATTGGAGTCATTCGCCCGGAGGCTGGAGATGATACAGTCGGCTGCAAGCGGCGCGGGCCGGGTAACCGAGACTCTCGGCGACATGTCGTCGTCGGCGGCAGGCATCTTGTCTACACTCCATGAGCTTGACCCCGCTTCTTTCCGAGAGAATCTTGATGAGGCTAAGGCAAAACTGGCCCAGATGTCTGAGATAGATGTAGGCGCAATGGCAGAGAAGGTTAGAGACGCGAGATCGGCCCTTCCCCAGTTCGACGGGGATGAGATCGTAAGCTCCATTGGAGTCATAGACAAGTTTGTCGGTGATTGGCAGTATTCCTCCGACAAGGTTCAGCTGTTGGTCGAGTCTGAGCTGGCCCCTGAGGAGGTTGCGGCCGCGGTTGGCGAGGCAGTGGGAGAGGATGTGCTTGCCGTATATGCAATCCCTGCGGGAATAGTGCAACCCGGGGTGAGAAGCGAGGTTCAGACTCTGCTCACATCGGTGAAGAGCACAATTTCGGGGCTGGCTGCTTGCGCCATCATCATTGTTTCGCTGATAGTGGATCATTCCACCGTGATAGCGGGGGCCATTGGCCTGGCAAGCAAAGGACAAGGAGCACGGCGCCCGGGGTTCGATTCATACGTTTACGGGGCTTTGGCAGGAGGAACAAGCTTTTACGCCATCGCTGCAATTACCCGATCAACGCTTGGGTCGCTAGGGGGTCCGGTGTTTGCAGCAATTGGATGTGTATTGGGGCTGGTGGCGGCTGGCGCTTCGCTTAGGATGTCCCCGGTCAGTCTTGATGAGATAGAGGCCTGTATTGCATTTGGCATGACAGGCAAGCAGATCATGAGAGAGGTAATCATTCCTGCAGGAAAGCCTGGAGTCTTGTCTTTGCTCAACCGGCCTCACGTCGTATTCGACGGAACTGCCTGCACAGGTGCAGTAGATGAATGCCTTCGCGAAGGAGGTGCGAGGAAATGTTCGCAATGCGCAACGTAAGAAAGAGATACGGAGATAGATGGGCACTTTCTGGGTTCGATCTTGACGTGGAAGACGGCCAGACTGTAGTTGTCATGGGCCCTTCGGGATGTGGCAAATCCACCGCCCTAAGATGCATGGTAAGGCTGATCGAACCGGATTCTGGATCCATATTGTGGCGGGGCCGGTCTGTGTTGGACATGTCCAATGATGAGCTCAGAGCCTACAGACGCAGAGTGGGTTTCGTCTTCCAACGTTCGAACCTCCTGTCGCGCCTCAATGTTCTTGAGAACACGATGTTGCCTGGAACGATGGCGGGCAGGACTACAGTTGAAGCTAGGCGGCGTGCACATGATGCCCTGGAGCGGGTGGGCATTGCGCATCTGGCAAGCGCGCGTCCCCAGGACCTGTCGGGCGGCGAGATGCAAAGGGCGGCCATAGCTCGTGCCATTGCCCAAGATCCTGAGCTGTTGCTCTGGGATGAGCCCACGGCCTCGCTCGATCCCATTCTCGTAGTGGATGTGCTGAGGCTCATAGAGTCGCTTGCCCGTTCGCTAAGGTGCACCATGGTCATAGTCACCCACGAGGTTCCGTTTGCGCTGCACGTTGCGGACAAGGTAGTGCTTGTGTCAGGGGGCGAGGCCATAGACGAAGGCAGGCCCGAGGACGTTCTGCTTACGCCTGCATCTGAATTGGCCCGGCAATATTCGAAGTCTTTGTCATATTTTACAGGGAATCAGGAGGAGAAGGCGGCGAGCCTGTAGAACACGGATATGTTAAGTGGAGTTGCAGGAGGGCAGTATTGCTGCCACAAGCGGGGTGATAGGACTTGGACATAGTGCTCGTCTCCAGCTCCCCGGGGGAGGTTCACGGGCTTGCGAGGCCTGTTGCAGAAAAGGCGCTGGCGATGTTGCCGGCGGCAGATGTATGGATCTTTGTCTCTCCCGGAGGCTATGCCAGTGGACGGGAGGCTAGAGTTGCGTCGGCCTATCCGGGCGTGCGGAGGGCCATGAATCCCCGTGAACTCCTGGCATTCTTGGCGTTTGGCAAGAGGCCTCTCGGCTTCGCCAGCTCGGGGTCGGGGGTTGTTGTGCACTTAGGCGGGAAACTCGGGTTTTCGGTTCTCCTCAGCAGGCGATTGCGGTACCCACTGATTGTTTATACTGACAGGACGATACTTGGAGCCAGGAGTGCTTCGGCGTTTCTCGTGGAGGACGAGAGGATTCAGGCTTCGCTGATATCTAAGGGTGTTCCAGCTGATCGGGTCAGGCTTGTTGGGAACCTCATGATCGACGGGATCAGGGTGGACGCCGACCGCGATCAGGCGAGAACCTACCTGGGCGCCGAAGACGAGGAACGGGTGGTTCTTCTCTTTCCCGGCACGAGGGCTCAGGAGGCTGCGGTCATGGCGCCGTTTCTCTTTCGCGCGGTGGAGCTTCTTGCCCGTGTGGAGCGGGATCTAAGATTCGTTCTCTGCCTGTCCCCCTTCATCGGAACCGCTTCTTTGGACTCAATCTTCTCTCATTCCAGGCACACGGGCAAGATAGACGGTTCAAGCGCTCAAGTCCAAAAGAGCGCCGGACCCCTGGAAGCCGTTACTGCCGAGGGCGTGAATGTGAGGATTGAGACTCTGCATAGATACGAGGCAATGGTTGCTGCCGATATTGCAATATGCACGCCTGGCCCTGTCTGCTCCGAGTTGGCTTTCTTGGGCACCCCGTACGTGGCGGCGGCCCCTCTCAATGTGCCCAGTGTTGTTCCTGTCCCCGGGGTGTCTCCATTATTGTCGGCGGTGCCTCTTGTGGGCGAGATCCTTCGCAAGCGAGCAATAGAGCGGCGGGAGAAATCAGACAGGTTCCTGTCGATTCCAAACATCAAGGCTGGGAAGCTTGTAGCGCCAGAAGTCGTAGGGCAGTTGCGCCCTGAAGACGTAGTCATCCCCTGTGTTGAGCTCCTGGGCGACACAGCCCGTCGCGATAGGATATCCCGCGAGCTGCGAGAAGCCATGGGAGTGGCCGGAGCCGCAGAAATGGTTGTTCAGACGGCGTTGTCGGCGAGCCGGGGCGCGTTGCGAGGTGCAGAAGAGGGATAGGAGCAGAATCTGTCCTAGGTTTTGGCCGCTTTTCATTGATGAAGCTCTCTGGTTCATCCCAATCGGGAAATCAGCCCAATCTGCCTTTCATCTTCATCTCAGACGGCGAAGACGCACAGACGCTGTTGCATTGGTCTTTGCCAGCATCCCAGCAATACCCATACGCACAAGAAGCTCCTCGTGCAGGTAGAAATGGTGGTTGTGTCGAAAAACATGGGTGGATGCAATTGTGTATGCTTCGCGAATAAGTGAGGAACTCCTAAGGGCTTTGTGTCGTCTATAGTAGGTGATGCCTGACAAGTCTGGGTCCGCTTGCATGGGGAGTGAATTCTTATTGGGCGTACGTGCTGACAACCTGGTCAAAAGCTTCCGGGGGAAGCGTGTAGTCAATGGGGCCAGTTTGGCTCTGGAACGTGGCGAAATCGTGGGCCTTCTGGGCCCCAACGGCGCGGGTAAGACCACTACGTTCTACGCCATAGTTGGCCTGGAGTCGCCTGATTCGGGTTGCGTTTCCGTTGAGGGCGTGGACGTTACACGAAGCGCAGTATGGCAGCGGGCCCGATTGGGCGTGGGGTATCTTGCGCAAGAGCCTTCAATATTCCGGAAGCTTTCTGTTGAGGACAACATCATGGCCGTGTTGCAGGTTTCCATGGGAGATCCTGATGAACGGGCGGTGCGCCTAGAAGGCCTTCTCGAGCAGTTCGATCTGGTTCGTGTACGCGCACAGATGGGCTTCACGTTGTCGGGCGGAGAACGCAGGCGTGTAGAAATAGCGCGTGCGCTGGCTGCAGAGCCTCGGTATTTGCTGCTGGATGAGCCATTCACGGGCGTAGATCCCATAGCCGTGGGCGAACTCCAGCAGATAGTGGCCCAATTGAAGGAAGCAGGCCTGGGAGTGCTGATTACCGATCACAATGTAAGGGACACCTTGGCCATCGTTGATCGGGCTTACATCATGCATGAAGGCCGCACGATTGTGTCAGGCACCGCGCTGGAGGTCTCAGAGGACCCTATCGCCAGGCGTTTCTACTTAGGAGAGCGATTTGCCCTCTGAGGCTTGGTATTGCTGGGAGGAGATATGCGTTGGGCGGAGTCATACTGATAATCGTCCTAACCATAGCGGGTGGCATGATTGCCTACGCCGGCGATCGCATCGGCATGAAGGTAGGCCGAAAGCGCCTCTCCATTTTCGGCCTAAGGCCCAAGTACACCTCTATGGTCATTACGATCATTACAGGTGTAGTAATTGCCGGGTGCACTCTCCTCGTGCTATCACTCGCCTCGGAGAATGTGAGAATCGCTCTTTTTGAGATCCGCGAACTCCAGGACTCTCTTGCCGCAGCCAATACTGATCTGGACGCCAAAATGGCAGAGGTGGACGTGCTGTCGGCGCGTGTGAAAGAAGTGGCTGATGAATATGACGCACTGGAAGCGAAGTTTGAGGCCGCTAATCAAGAGCTGGAGCGGGTATCGCAGGAGCGAGAGCGAGCTTTGCTGGAGCTTTCCAGAGTAGAGTCCGACCTGCGTGATTCTGAGATCAAGCTGAAGGACACCGAAACCAGATACCAACAAGCAGGGGCTGACCTTGCCCAGGCAAGCGGCGGGTTGGAGAGGGCTCGCAACGAAATAGCGCTGCTGGAGGGTGAAAAGAAGTCCTTGGAGCAGGATGTATCGTCTCTGTCTGCTGCCCAAGCCAGCCTTGAGCGGAGCTTGGAGCAGATGAAGCTCGACATGACAGCACAGGCTGCTACTAGCGCTCTTATCATGGCGGAAGCTGAGAAATCGTCATGGTACGGAGAGATTGTGTTTAGAGCCAAGGAGGTTGTGCTGGGCGAAGTGGTCGATTGCTCGCAACCCAGGGCCGACGTGAACAACCAGGTTACCGAGGTTCTGCTCAGGGTCAACGAGATAGCTTCCAAGAGAGGGGCACGCTCCAGCAGAGAGGATGATCCCTTCGTTCTCTTGTTCGATGAAGGCAACTACCTTGCAGCCATAAAGGATCTGCATGAAGCTAATGGGAAGATGGTCTTCCGGGTGCTGTCGTACAAGAACTCTTGGTATGGCGACCCACTCGTGGTGGAAGTTGAGGTATTCCCTGATGCCAAGATTTACTCAGCCGGGGATGTAGTTGCTGCTAAGGCTATTGACGGAGCCACTGGCGGCGCTGAGGTGCAGAAGCAGCTGTTGGCGCTCATGGAGGATGTGAACGCTGCATGCATCGCAAGGGGAATGACCAGCGACGAGGAAGGCAGAATTGGGACTATCATGACTATCTCTGACTTCACTTCCACAATAGTTGAGATTGTGAAAAGCAACGCCAGCGTCAACGTGCGAGCAGTAGCGCGCAAAGACATATGGCGATCTCACAAGTCTCCCCCGGTTGAACTGGTGATTAAGCGTATGTAGCACTCCGCCGACGCCAGTTTTGCTCAAAAATCTTCTGCTTCATGAAGGAGTTGGCTAGTGTTTGGAGAATATGAAAACGCAGGTGTACTCTGTTATACTTATCTTCTGATCGACTCTAGCAACGGCAGAATAGGGCTGTGGTTGCTTGGTCGTATTGTACGCAAGAGGGCTGGTCTGCGTTTCGGGCGCAGGGCGAGGAAACATGAGCACTCGCCTGGGCTGCCTCAAACGGCACCGGGTCCTTAGCGTTTGTTGATCAAGTTGATCAGGATCAATTTGAGGGGGGAAGGACTAATGAAGAAACTCCTGGCCGTTCTCGTCGCCACCGCGATGATTGGCATCGTGGCCATCCCGGTGTTGGCGGGTCCCTTCTCCGATTTGCCGGAGGAGTCGCACTGGGCGCTTGACGCAATAAGAATGCTTGCTGCGTTAGGCATCATCGAGGGCTATCCCGATGGTACTTACAAGGGAAGCCAGCCAGCGACGAGGTATGAAGTAGCCCTGATAATAGCGAGGGCATTAGAATACCTCGACAGAGACATCAGGAAGATGTCTGAGAGAATGTCTGAACTAGAGGGGAAGCAGGATGGCGCGCCCGCGAGCGTGGAACCGCTACCAGTTACAGAACCGGAGCCGGTTTTGCAACCTCCTGCTACGCCAGATGCCACCATTCTTGAACAGGTAATCTACGAGAAGATTGCCGCAATGTCAGATGAGCAATGGGCGGATTTCGAGGAGAAGCTTTACGAACTGGTTGCGCAGGTTGATGACCTGAGCGCTGACAACAAGGCAGAACACGCCAGGCTTTGGGAAGCTGTCGAAGCTCTCAAGGAGGCTCGCTCGACTACAGTAGTTGCTGTTGGCGACGGTGAAACCGAATTGGCCTTGGATGAGATGAAGGCACAAATCATGATGGCTGTCTATGACGCAGTCAATGCGGAGAGGGATGAACGCCAAAGAGCCATTGACGATCTCAAGGCTCTACTTGATGTCGCCCTTGCCGAGCAGAAAGCAGAGATCATGATGGCTCTCCACGATTCCCTCGGAGCCGAAAGGGAAGACAGAGCACGAGAGATAGCCGAGCTGGAAGGGAAGTTCCAGCTAGCTCTCGACGAGCAGAACGCGGCTCTGACAATGGCTTTCTATGATTCCATACGGGCTGCAGCCGAAGGCGATGCTTCGGCCCTGGACAGGCTTGCCGGCGAATGGCAGCTTGCTTTGGATGAGCGCAATGCAGAACTCACTATGGCTTTCTACGATTCGCTAAGTGCGGCGCAGGATGAGAATGCGCGGGCGATCGAGGATGCCATGGCAGATGTCGAGCTAAGGTTAGCCGAGCAGAAAGCGGAGCTTATGATGGCTCTCTATGACTCCGTAGAGGCCGCCAAGGATGAGCACGCGCGCGACATCGAGGACTTGGAGTCCAAATGGCAGCTAGCGCTCGACCAGCAAAATGCTGAGCTCATGATGGCCGTCTACGATTCCATCTGGGCTGCACAGGAAGAGAACGCAGCCAACCTCGAGGCAATGGATGCAAAATGGCAGCTGGCGCTCGACCAGCAAAATGCTGAGCTTATGATGGCCCTCTATGATTCCATCTGGGCTGCACAGGAAGAGAATGCAGCCAACCTTGAGGACATGGAGGCCAAGTGGCAGCTGGCGCTCGACCAGCAGAATGCTGAGCTTATGATGGCCTTCTACGATTCCATCTGGGCTGCACAGGAAGAGAACGCAGCCAACCTTGAGGATATGGAAGCCAGATGGCAGCTAGCTCTCGACGAGCAGAATGCTGCTCTCACAATGGCCTTCTACGATTCACTGAAGGCGCAGCGTGAAGAGATATTGGCAGCATTGGAAGACTCAGAAGCAGATTACGAACTTGCTCTGGATGAGCTCAGGGCTGAACTGATGATGGCTTTCTATGATTCTCTCCGAGCTGAAGCTGACGAGAGAGAAAGAGCCATGGAGAAGCTGGAAGAGGAGTTCGATCTGAAGCTCGATGAGCTCCGTGCTGAGATGGCGATGAAGTCTTATGACTCGATCTTCGCGGCGCGCGAAGAGACCCTAGCTGAGGTTGACGCTGTTGTGGCGACAATCGAGGCTCTGCAGGCGGAGTTCAGTCGTGAACTGGCTGCACTCAATGTCCGCGTCGATGCTCTGGAAGCGAAGACTGCTGAGCACGACGATAAGATCGCTGAGATATGGGATGACCTGAACAGGTTCAGGTTCAGTGGCAGCGACACTGTGGAATTTACAGACATCGACCTGTACGGTCCTGCTGGTGCAGCGGAGCATTACATGGATCCCTGGGCACGCACTAGGGTCTACGAGCCCACGTCCAAGCTCCAGAACAAGCTCGCACTTACGTTGAACATCGTTCCTGAGGCGGGCGTGAACGTCGATGTAGGCCTGAACGTCATAACCGACATTTATGGTCTCGCAGACGAGGATGCTACTCTCTTCAATGGGGATCTCAATCTGAGTCTGACCACGCCGAGCGGCAAAGCCAAGATGGTTGCTGGAGATCTGGCGAGGCCCAGGAACTTCACGAAATACCAGATGAGCCGCAAGGTGTTCGCAGATGCCGGCGTAGAAGGTCTCAGCCTTGATCTGGAAACTGGGCCCTTCGTAACTACAGGCATGATTGCGAAGATCAATCCTCTGGCTGAGCAGCATAAGTACGTGTTGGGCGGAGGAGCAAGCTACACAGTGGGCAACCTCACTGTGGACGGAAGATTGCTCAAGATCGTAGATGACCCTGAGTCCAATGTGATCTCGGCAGACCTTGATGAGCGCATTCTGGGCGCTGGGTTCGCTCTGAGACTGGGCGAGGAATTCAAGGTTAACGGAGAGGTCTCTTCGTGGTCTACCTCCGATCCATATGATGCAGAAGCGGCTACTGATGCTGCATTGGCAAGTGGGGTTTTCGCAGGCGGCAAACTTGGAATCCTCAACCTCAACGGCTACTTCGAGCAGATTGGTGAAGGCTATGCTCCTAAGTATCTGGGCACAGCCGCCAACGATCCTGATAGAGTAGTGGCTGATACCCGCAGGGCGGGCTTCGGGATTGAGACTGATTCCATCGACGGTCTGATCCTGAGCGGTAGCATTGACCGAGCGGGGGATGCCGGTTATGAGACTGAGGATGCCACGACCTATGCGGCTAGCGCAAAGTACGGGTTGGAGCTCGGACCTGTTGACGTCACCCTAAGGGGCGGCGCCGAACATGAGCGGGCTGCAAAGCCTGAGGCGGCCGTAACCACGACTACGGACCTTGGTTTCGATGTGGCCTGGGAGCCTCTTGAGGCTGGGTTCACATGGGAGCATGAGATAGGCGATGGCACTTCGTACATCGGCTATGCAAACCTTGACTGGCCGATAGCTGCTGACACCCTGACCCTCAAGGGCAACTGGGAGCAGAGCTTCGGCAGCAAGGAATACTACACCTATGGCGTTGGCCTTGGCATGAAGATGCCGTTGGCAGAGAATGTAGCCAGCCTGAAGGCTGACTTGTCCTACGGGAAGACCCATGGCATGCCCAAGGACAAGGATAACTACGCCAAGTTCTTCGTCGGCGCGGGCCTTGATTGGAAGTTGCGGCCAGCGACTACCCTTACCGGAACGGCCTCGTATGAGACCAGAGGCTACGAGGTTAGCACTCAGCCGTCCGGGCAGTACCTGCAGTATGGGTTGGCGTTGTCGCATGAGATCTACAAGTCGACCACGCTGAAGGCGAACTACGACTTCAAGGATGTCTACTACTCAGGAGAGGACTTCAACAACTACTCCTTGAGAATAGTGGGCTTGTCCCTGAAGACTGTATTCTAGGATCGTCGGTGAAATGCCCCGGGGAGTATATCTCCTCGGGGCATTTTGGTCAGGGGGGTGATGTCCTGTGGACGACATAGTGCTTGCCGTTGATCCCGGACGCGAGAAGGCAGGAATCGCGGTTGTATCACGGGAGCGCGGAACTATTTGCAAACGCGTAATAGAAGCAGCAGAGTGTGTGGACCAAGTCTGCGAGCTGGCTGAGATGTACGGAGTCGAGACAGTGGTGATTGGAGACAGAACAGGATCGGATGAGATAGTCAATGCCTTAAAACGAGGATGCAGGCTGGGGATCGTGACTGTAGATGAGCACATGTCTTCTATGGAGGCACGGGAGCGCTATCTTCGAGAGAATCCTGGAAAGGGGATTGCCCGGTTCATGCCGATTGGTCTCAGGACGCCGAAAGAGCCCTACGATGATTACGTAGCAGAGATTCTTGCAGCGCGCTACTTTGACAGTGTATTCTGAGAGAGGAATCGAAGACTTGGCGAAGAATATAGTACAGACCTAGGTATCCGATCAAATGCTGCGGAAGGAGGCGAAAAGCGCATGGGCAACCGTTGCCTGATAGGAAGAGTGGGATGCTTGGTTCTCGCTATTTCGGCCTTGTCGGTCTTCATACTTACCTTTTCGGCCTGCATTTGCGCTTCTTCGCCGATTGTGTCTCCAGATGATTGGAGGTATCGGGCCCTTGCGGAGCTGGGCCGAGGAGGTCTGCTCTATGAGGATGATGCTGCGAGGTTTACAAGCGGCATGCCCGTTACCGTGGACGAGCTTTCAGATAGCGTTGAAAGGACTATTCGCAGGCTGAATCAGGCCAATGGCGATTCATCATTAGGCTGGGGGGCAACCTCAGGGCCTCTGCAGCTTTCAGGCGGCCCATCGGATGCCTTGAGGCTCTCGGCGCGGCAGGTCTGTCTTGTTGCAGATCTCGTGGCGGAATTCGGATCGGGCTTTTCTGACCCGGCTCTGACCCGCCTGCCAGGCAGTCTCCCTTTGTCACATGAAGACGGGCTGGCGCTCACCTTGCGGCATGCTACATATGGCAACACTGAGCTCCAAGATATTCTTAGACTGACTGCAGGTAGCGGGAGCGTTGGCTACCCTATCAGAACGATAGAGGCTGTTACGACTTTGAACAGCTTGGAGGAAATGCTGAGGCAGACGGTTGTTCAGGGGCCGGAGGCTGCGAAGAACAGAGTGGAGATGGGAGTGGCGAGCCCAATAGGAGTCCTCGCTATAGGCCTCTCGAGCGAGGCTGCTCAGCGTTCGGTTGCGCCGACCCGCAGTGATATTGAGCCTCCGGAGTCTCCCGGTTTTGATCTGTCCACCAGTGTCCAGTTGTCTGATATCCTTCGGTTTACCGCAAGCTTTGCCACAGACGATAAGGCTGTTGAGAGGCCTACCTCCAAGACGGTAGGTGTATCCATAGGTGAAGAAGAGGGTTCCGGTGTGAGTGTTGGCCACAGAGTAACTGATCTGGGCGGATCTGCTCCGAACAGCTTGCGCGAGACTGTTACGTCAGTAGACTTGAAGTACCTGCTTCCTGATGCTACTGGCCAGGTTTTCGGACCTGATTCGCTTACAGTAAGGGCTGGATACGAGCTTTACGGCAGGGAGCCAGTTTCCATCAATGGGGAGAAGAACAGCTTGCAGGCCACTACTTCTCTGGCGATTGACTATAGGCTGCTTCTTGGCGAAGCCGCCTCTCTCCAGGCAGCCTACAGATACGAGCACGTTCGCGATCTTGTAGCCTCTGGAGGGGTCTGGACGAGAGATAAATTGTATGATGCCGGCCTATATGGATGGCCGGAGGGCGACTCATTAAGACTTGTTGAGGGTTCCGACGCTGCAACTCGTACTGTGGCATCGATCGACTTTAGCTATAGGTTGATGGGCGACGCTTCAGTCATGCTAGGCTACCAGCTCATCGATTTCACTGATATCGAAGCTCTGGATCCTAAGAACATGGCAACGGCAGAGGTCACGATCAGATTCTA
>JAQVXE010000133.1:0-2141 GCA_028709305.1 Bacillota bacterium
TGACCTGGTCAGAGCTGAAAGTCACGGCTTATCTTCATTCCAAATTAGGCGCGAACCACGTGATTATCTGATCAAGGTAGATGTACTGGACCATGATGGACGAAGCATACTAGTCCTTCATCAAACGTGCCCTTGTCTCCTCATCAAATTTCTCAAGCGCATATCTGAATGCCGTCCTCGGCATGATGCTCTTGTTCTTCAACAAGTAGTCATGAACACTATCCCTCTCAACCTGCGACAGAACCTTCAGCATCCAGCCATAGCCCTGTAATACGAGATGGTGGCTGTCGTGCATCAGGGCATCGGAAATCAAGAACGGATCGATGTCCTCATACCTGTTGCGCCTGATTGGATAGATCAGGACCACGGCTGAAGCCCTTCTCACACAGAAATTCGGATCCCGGGTCCATTCAATGACATATGTGAACAGCTCGTTGTTCTGGGCAAGCAGCTCACCAAAGGCATGAGTGCAAAAATCATCACAGTCTTGCCAGCCAGTGACATAGTCCTTAAGCCATCTCTCAAAGATCGCAAACGTTTTGTCATCATATTGTCTTCTGACCCTGTAGGCCCAATCGTATGCGAGGATGCCCAATGGCCATTCGCGTTCATCAAGCAGGCGGTCACATAGTGCAAACACATTGTCAGTACTCTTGTCCTCGAGAGTCTTGTATAACTCTGAGGAGACCTTTCTGACATCGCCCTTTCTCAGATCGTCCCCCTTCCCCAACCTCTCAAGACGATTCCTCGCTTCCGCCACGATGTCGTCCATCTACATCACTGCCTTTCACTTGCTTATCGACACAAACGCGCTCAGCAACCCGCCACACAACGTCAGCTCTCGTAGCGCGCACCCCTATCATCCACGGACTAGTCGGCATGGTGCCATCTGGGCCAGAATTGACATTCGACGGCCGGGAGTGGAAGGCCTTCACCCCCAGCAAGTTTCTGATACCCAGACCTCTGCGCCTGAAAGGAGAACTCGACATGGCTAAGCTCAAACTGACGCCACACCTACCCACTTACCAACAGGCATGCCATTTCATTCGGTTAATTGATGGCATCCCAGAAGCGGACTTGCGCTCAATGATGTCGGCCATTCGCAAACAAACGGGTACGCCCAGTAACCCCGTTGACTGGACTGATCCGGGCAGATGGATACCGGAAAGATTGACCGGCGAAGATGCCGATATCGCTCGTGTGTTATGGACCGAATCCGGCGGTGTGCTAAACCCCCGGCATGTCCGCGGGGCACTGACCCTTTCTATACAAAGCGGGTTGCTCATCGTCGACCCACAAGGTCGATTCAGCAAGACACTGGCTGGCGACCTGTACATAGACGGAGATCTCGAGATGCACCAGAAAGTTGACAGACTTGAAGGCGTAGATCAAACCTTGCTCCTCCTTTCTGCGCGAGCCAAAGCTCAGTCTTCCGACCTCCTCGATGAATGGATGGACTATCTCCATGATAATACTTCAATTCGCACCGAATCTACGGCTCGCTCTACTCTGTGGTCAAGGCTTCGCTACCTTGTCACGCGCGGCCTGGCATCACACAATGGATCGTACTCGATCACGCCCGAAGGAACGGCCTACCTTGGCACGTTGCGCGATGAACGGATAGGCAGAAGCCTGGATGTGGCCAAGGCTGCAGCGCGCCATAACACCGAAACTGGCGAAATGCTCAAGCAAGCTCTCGCTGAGATGGACCCTTATGCATTTGAACAGATGATAGGAGATCTACTCTCTGCCATGGGGTATCAGGATGTTGAGGTAACGTCCGCCACTGGCGACAAGGGCGTTGATGTTGTAGGTGTAATCCAAATGGGCATCACTGATGTTACTGAGGTGATCCAAGTGAAGCGACGCCGGGGAAACATTGGGCGGCCGGTAGTAGACGGGTTACGCGGTGCCCTTCCCTATCACAAGGCTATCCGGGGCACCATAATCACCCTCGGTGGTTTCTCATCAGGCTGTAAGGAAGCCGCCGTGTTCCCGGGCGCCGCGCCTATTACATTGATAGATGGGGATCAGCTTCTAAAGCTCCTCTTTAAACATGAGATTGGAGTCTCCAAACGCGAAATAGCGGTATGGGACTTCGACGACGATTATTTCGCCGACCGTGGCGAAGATGATGAGGA
>JAQVXE010000133.1:2241-5020 GCA_028709305.1 Bacillota bacterium
ATCAGCACAGCCAACGCTACGCAAGGTTCTTCCGCAGCAGGCAAGGCCGCCAATTTCTTGGTTTATCGCAGGTTCTAGATAATCGGGAAGGCCAAGAGCGACAATTAGCGTAAGTAGGTACGTGAAAACAGAAAAGGAGGAATAAACCATGTTCTCCCGCAGGACTATGATGTCAGCCGTAACGTGCCTGCTTGTTTTGATCTGCGCCCCAGCAGCTTCAGCAGATGATACCCCGTGGTTGCAGACCGCCGAAGACCTGCAGTCCCGCCTGACTGAATGCACTTCTGGATTTCAGAGAATTATCCAAGAGGCATACAAACTTATTGACACAGACAGGCCGGATCCCCAATCGTTAAATGTGCTGCAGGAGTCGGCCTGGAAACAGATGGCTGAAGTTCAAAACATAGGACGCGAAATACATGACCAACTCGATACAGAAGACATCATTGCCCAACGGATCCTTCTGTACGCAAACACCTGGACCATGAGCCTAAACAGCGGCCTCGAAACACTAAACCGCAGCGTTGCCTATGTTCTTGAAGTCGCCAACCGTTCCAACTCCAATGGGTCCCTCAACGCAGATCATGCTCATATCGCGCTCCTCGGCCTCGATATTGCCAAAGCTTCTTTGGATACTGCATTCGTCTGCTGCACAACCTTCACCGATACAATGATTACCAGCGCACTGCTGGCAAAGGCAATTGGCCTCTCCGACGAGCCGCCGACTACACCCTCTGAAACCCCAACATGGCAACCGATCGCGACATGGAGCGGCAACGGAATGAAAACCACAGAGCCCTTTCAGGTCTTAGGCACTCCCTGGCGAGCATCGTGGAAGGCTGAGATGGACGATTTCGGATTCTTCCAGGTGTACGCCTATCCTGTAGGCGGAAGCATCCTGGAAGCCTCAGTCATTGCTACCACCATGTCCCTGGGAGAGGACACGTCTTACATCTACTCCGGCCCTGGCGATTACTATTTGGTAATCAGCGCCGCCGGGTGCAGGTGGACCATAACAATCGAGGATAAACCCTGATTCGGTATTAGCTGACATACCATGGAACCCCATGGCTGGGAGCTCAAAATGGATTCAAGGTGCTCAGCAGCTTCTGACCATGAGAGGATTAGCGCCCACACAAAACATGCTAGGAGTGTGACTGATGAAAAGACCGACCAGATTCATTATTGCCATCGCTATCTTGCTGGTTCCTCTGACCCTCGCCGGATGCGGCCTGTCGCCTGACAAAACAGTGGCCAATTTCCTCGACGCGTTCAAAGCAGCAGACTCAAGGGGAATGAGCAAATACTTGTTGGGAGGAAACGCCTCAGATATAGAAGACTTCGATGACCAAGACCCCGCAGTGGCTGAAGTCGCTCTATCAATCCGGAGCAAGCTCACCTATTCGATCCAAAATCCCGCGATAGAGGGGAAGACCGCTACCGTGCCTGTGAACATAACCTCAATCGACATGCCCAGGCTCATGGCCGACCTCTTGCCACAGATGTTTAGCGCAGCGCTAGCATTCGCCTTCGGTGAAGACAGCGGTGAGTCAGCGGAGGAATTGAGCATGCGGCTCACCATGAACGCCATCAATGACCCCAACGTTCCGATGACCACGACACGTGTGAATTTCCCACTCACTAAAGAGCGTGGCGAATGGCTGATTGTGCCCAATGACGAACTAGTCGTTTCGCTCGCAAACGCGATTACAGGGAACTTGGCAGACTTGTTCGGGGAGTAGGCGGACTTGCATGATCCTCCTTTCTTCTCAATGAGGCATGCCTTCGATGATCTGAGAAAGGCTGTTGCAATCAACGCGGCGCTTGCTGAAGTGTCTGGCAAAACAATACTGCTAATATTGCCTGGCACGATCTGCGTGCCGCTCGGCGTTCTCACCCTCAACCGAGGGTTCCATATAACCCGTGCCCGTGGTGGGCTGGCAGAATGCTGTGTGTAGTATACGCCGGCAGGGACCAGCGATCAACCACAGGCGCCGCGGCGGCTGATCGGCCAGTCTCAGAAAGGCAAACAACCATACATATTCCCGACGGTATTTCTGTTTCCCCCGAGGTGCTAAACCATACGCTGTCTTCGCTACACTCGACTTTGACACCTCAAATGCCAGCACACCCGGTTGTAGCAGCAGTTTAGTACATAGGGGTCCAGAATTTTGGCGCAGGGGCACTCTGCAGGAGAAGTTGACTCCTTGGCCGCATTTGGTAGTGCAGCGCTTCAAAGATCTCGGTGATCTCAAGGGTCACGTCGGTTCGTATCTGGTATTCCCTCCCCTTTAGCTCGACCTTTGTGGCCCTCTTCTCCATCAATCGCTCCAAAAAGTATAGCAGGACGCACAGGAATACGTGGGCCTTGATCCGATCATCTCTGTAGTGAAACATAGGCACCAGATCATGCAAGCTCTTTAGCGACCTAAGGGACTGCTCAATCATAGTTAGCTGCCTGTAGATCAAGGCTATCTCTTCCTTGGGGAGAGCTTCCTCACTGGTCAGGAGCACGTAGTTGCCGTCATACTTAGGGTTCACTTCGAATCGGATTGCTCCGAATGTAAGATTGGCTAGAGATCAAGGGGCTCATAGATGACCCGGCATGACAAACAAAGGTAGTCGCGTCCTACCCGAATACGCATTTCCCCGCATTCAGCTGGCATCAACCGCTTTTGAAGGCTCTTTTCATGAACGCTGATATCCCGAAATCACCTGTACTTACAATAACAGGAGAGGACTTCGGCATTCACCGGCGAATAGATAGGCTATATCCCAG
>JAQVXE010000134.1 GCA_028709305.1 Bacillota bacterium
CCCGGGTCTCCGCGGAAAAAAGCTGCCTAACACTTCCCCAGAACCCGGGCTTCCTCACCGCCACCTTATACACCTTGCACAGCTCGTCTGCGAGAACAGCTGCAGCGCTCAAACATAACCACTCCTCTGTTGACAGCTTCTTTGCTCCTACCGCTAAGTGCCGGTGCTCGCATAGTGCGACTCCCCGATCCTCCATATCCCCACCGCAAGCCATACAGCCAACGGACATGCCACAAGAGGCCAGAGCATGTCCATAGCCGAACCACCTTTACCCAGGATGAACCTGAGCGGCACATAGCTGCCGAGCCCCAAAGGCAACACTGTGAGGAAAACTCGCCGGAGCCAAGATGGATACACATCAAGCGGATACATGGCAGCAGTATCCGGCGCATGCATCGTGAACACCTGGAGCTCCTCGATCCTGATAATCCAGAACCCCGCCGCAGCCGTGGCAAGCCCCACCGCAAAGAGGAGCATCGCGGTCCAGACCACCGAACCCAGAAGCCATACCCAGTCCCATCCCCCGATTACCCCCTGAGCTGCAAGCTTCGGCAGAACTACGGCTCCGGCAGCTATGCCCTGGACCAGAAAAGCCAGACGATGAATACCCGTCCCCCTCGCCAGCAACGTAAAGAGCGTTGGCCACGGCCTTATCATCAATGTATCGAAGTCGCCATTGACCATGTATACCTCAAACTTGTCCAGCTCGTTGCAGAGGAGCATGTAGATGCCCATCCCAATCCTGGACACCGCAAACAGCATTCCGATATCGAGAATGCTCCAACCGGCGATGGGACCGAACCTCCACAGTATCGCGCCTACGAAAATCAGACCATCGGCGCCCATCACCGCCTGAATGAGGGTGCTTCCGAGAAAGTCGAGCCTGTATTGCATCTGTCCCCTGAGGCTTGCCGATACTAGTGTGCGATAGACACGCGCCGCTTGCCCCAGCCGCGCCCAAGTAAGCTTCATCCCCCCTGCACCTCCAGTCGCCTGCGCGCCCAAGCCGTAACCCAGCTCGCAATCACAGTAAGCACTGCTGCCCACACAATACCTGCCAGAATCGGCGCCGGCCCCGAAAGCCCGAGAAAAATCTGGGCGGGATAGTAGGCTTGATGAGCAAAAGGAGAACACTTAGCTACCAGCTCCACCGGGCGAGGCAACACCTCAAGCGGCATCGAAAGCCCTCCCAGAAGCGTTTCCAGGGAGAACAACGCCCAGGATAGCGTGCGGATCTCGTTGGTCCAAAACGATGAAATGCCGACCAGATACCCCAGCGTAATCGCAATATAGCCCCCAATAGCCAGCGAGACGAGCGTCCAAACCCAGGTCATTGCCGATGCAGGCACATGGAACTCTGTCAACAGCGCCAGAGCGATGCCAACAGGAAGGCCGCGGAACGTGAGGCTGTAAAGCTGCGCGCCATATTCAAAAGCCATGTGATACCAGAAGAAGTCCATAGGACGCGCCAACTCCACAGCAATCCTGCCAGATCTTACAGATTGAGCTATCCTGTGGCGTATCTTCATGCCAAACTGAGTGAACCACGCGATTGTCTGATTGAAACATATGTACTGAACAATGATGGACGAAGTGTACGGGCCGAATCCGGATTCAGGCGTCACCGCCTGCCATACGTAGATGTAGATGAGACCAAAGACCACGCTTGCGATTGAGTTGACTATGTGGGAGGCTGAGTACTGAAGATTCTGAGCAAATCCCTTACTTCCAAGCACCCGCCACTGCCTGACCGCCAGGTGCAAGCGGAACCACCCCCTGCCGAACAAACCTCATTTCCCGCCAGATGAGACAAAAACGGAGGACGGCGGTCTCACAAGCCAACGTAGCGGGTCTCGTGAGTGCTGTCCTCTTACTACCAAGCTTAAGCTGTACAATATTACATTACATTCCCGGGCGGGTCAATCGCCGCCAGTGGCCGACAGGGATTTCCCGATGGCAGGAGGTCATAACCTCGATCCTCAATAGACCGTCCGCGGCGCAAATCCGCCCTTCCCCTTAAGGTAGCAGTCGAAGAACTCCAGCGCTATCTGGTTTATGGTGGCCAGGCAGTATTCTGTGTCGATACCTGCCTTCTGTCCGTTCAGGATTCGCGTCAGAAATGGACTCGTAAGCGCCAGGTCTGTCAAAGATAAATGCCCCGCCCCTCGCATGTACACGTTGTATGCCACAGCCTCTGTATCCACAAGCAGCTTCGCATTAGCAGCGTATTGCGGCAATTCATTCAGACGACTCCACGAGCTGTCGGAGTAGATGTTAAGCACAGGTACGGGATACGGCTCCTCATTCCACACGAACTCCCCGCTGGCCACGCCAACAACATCACACATGAAAGGCGCTTCCAAAGCAATGACCGCACCCACATCATCCCTGATCCTGCCCACCCCGAGTGCCGCAGAACCTCCAAGAGAATGCCCCATAACCCCAATCTTCGCAGTATCTATGAGTGCGTAAACAGGATTGCGATCACTGCCTCCCACTTTCTCAAGAGCAAAGTCGATGACGAAGTTCATGTCACCAGTGCGCGTTCCCATCCACTTACGATAGTACTCGTAGCTCTGCACTTTGTCACCTTCTGCGTCCTCAGCCAGCACCTCGTGCATGAAGCCTCTGTCAAGCAGAGACGTCTTCCCATCTGTGTCCGTAGTGAACAGGCATTGGTATGTGTGGTCGATTGAGCACACAACATAACCGTGGCTGGCCAATTCTCTGTAGAGCGACAGATTGCTGGACTTAACTCCGAAGGATCCGTGAGAGAAGACGATGAGTGGATATTTGCCGTCGGTGCCTGCAGGATACCAGTACTGTACAGTCACTTTTCTGGGTCCGCCGGTGGCGGAGTACGTTTCGATGCGGCTTTCGTCGGTATGGGTATAGGCCACCGTTTCAACGCCATACGCTCCGGTGGTCTCCAACGCTTCATACTCGGGAAATATCAGGGCGGGGCTGAGCGCAAGCAGCACAACCAAGAGCGCCAGAACGGCTCTTCTGATAACGCTGCCGTTCCTGAACACGTCACAGTTACCGTCTTTCCGGACCAGCGCCATTGCGCCGAGCAACGACCAGATCAGCAGCAACGCTGCAAACGCATACCAGCGAAAACTCCATTCGATAACGGACATTGCGATCAGCATGACAAACGCAGCGAAGGCACTTACGCGCATGATGCTTCTGATTGCTGGGTGATATGATCTTGAATGAATGCAATATGCTGCAAATACGAGCTCAACTGCAAAGGCCGCAAACAAGATAATGCTTCCCATGGTTTTCCCCACTTCGCACAATGTCAGCCCGGTCCAGAGGCCGAACCTTCGGCGTTTCCCATGCCAGTCAGCACAGGCGTCCGGGAACTTGCCCGCTCCAATTTCCACGCATCATGCAGCCCTGCCATATCAAGCAATTGACATCAGCTGCTATCTCTGAGATATTGCGTCTGGCCGCGTACACCGGAGAGTCTACCACACCAGGAGATGAATCGCCACCATGCGAGCCACGCCACAGCGGGATGAGCATAGTGCACACGCAAACAGCGCGCCGCCCACATGGCGGGATACGCATTCGAGTTCGCACTCGAACCGGGCAGCAGCAGGATCATGTATATGCAGAGGGACGAAGTCAACGTCGGTGTGAAAGGTGTGCTCAGATACTACCCTGATACCGGTACCGTGATTGCGATTCTTGCAAATCAGGACTGTAATGTATGGGACATGGCAAACGACGTATATGAGGCGCTCAAGGAGCTGTCCATTTCCTGAGCGCATCCATCGTCTGATCTGTAGCGCGATCCTGCTCAAAACAGCGAGAGCTGATTTATGCGGTAAGGCTTGCGGTAGACCTCAATGATGTCCTCCATCTCATGCAGTATGCCGAGCCTATCACACTCCGCCCGGAACACTTGCCACAATTCCTTCGCCTTTGGAGAGGGGCATTCGTACGCATTGCCGAACTGCTTCACGTACTTCTGTCTGAGCCCGGGGAAGTGCTCATCAAGCTTCGAGTAGTACCATTCCCGCTGGTTCTGCCTCAGCGTTACCCCGAAGGACGGGTAGATGAACCTCGCCCCGGCCTCGCCTGCCAGGCGAACGATGCTGACCACGTTCTCCTCGTTGTCCTCTATGAACGGGAGCACCGGCATGAGCAATATCCCAGTGAAGATGCCCCCTGCAGCAAGTCGCCTGATAGCGGAAAACCGCCTGGAGGCTACAGGCGCACGCGGCTCTACCTTTCGGCACAACTCGTCATCTGCTGTGGTGACGGTGATCTTGACCAGCACAGGCGAATGGGTTTTGATCGAGCTGAGCACGTCAATATCCCGCGTCACCAGATCACTCTTGGTCGCTATCGAAGCCCCGAACCCGTTGGCATCGATCAGCTCCAGCGCACCCCGGGTCAAGCGATATTCCTTCTCGTAGAGATTGTAGGGGTCGCTCATAGCGCCTGTGCCCACAACGCCCTTTCTGCGCTTGCTTCTCAGCTCCCGCGCTATCAAAGCAAGGGCATTGTCCTTCGCCCGAACCTGATCGAAATCGTCTATCCGATAGCATTCGCTGCGGCTGTCACAGTAGATGCAGCCATGACAACAACCCTTGTAGATATTCATGTTGTAGTTGTCGCCAAACCACAAGTTGCCTTCGGAGTAGCCCGAGATGATTGTCTTTGCGGGAATGAACTCCATGTTGACAGTCCTTTCCATCTGGTCAGCCACGGGCATCCCCAAGGGGTACCACAGCCCAGTGATGAATACGCGCTCGCGTCAACACCCTTGATGAGGAAATGCTCGTGCATTTGGCCGTAAACCCAGTCGGCATAGACTTCTATTTCGCGCCCTATGAGGTTGGATCATACGCCGATGGGACATTTCACGTGAGAGTGACCTGGTCAGAGCTGAAAGTCACGGCTTATCTTCATTCCAAATTAGGCGCGAACCACGTGATTATCTGATCAAGGTAGATGTACTGGACCATGATGGACGAAGCATACTAGTCCTTCATCAAACG
>JAQVXE010000002.1 GCA_028709305.1 Bacillota bacterium
CTCGACAAAAAGTAAACAGAAGCGAGCATAGGCCTCGCCTCTGTTCCTCATTGTCGCCCCGGCCAAGGATTTTGGCCTCAGTAAGCCTGGCTGAGCAGCTGGCAGACGGGAAACACTTGCGGTCCCAGATCTACCCGTTGTGTATGTCAAAGCTCCAGTTCAGGCCATAGTTGTTGTCCCAGTTATCAGCCCGGTCTTTGAAACAGAAATTGAGCCGAGATGTCTCCTCAGGGTCCAGCGGAATCGTCGCCCTCCACACGCCCGGCTTTTCTTGGGACATCGGTACATCATGAACGCTATTCCACGCTCCGGCTGCCCCAAACCCCGCGTGCAGATACAGACTGTCGGCTCCCGCCTCTGCCAGAAGGCCGTTGTACTTCACGGTAACTTCTTCCCCTGCTGTTATCGGCATCGGCGAAACTGACACACCGCCTGCAAGATAGGTGTCCTTCCTGGCTGTTCTACCAGTCCCGGATTTCGTGCCCGAAGTCCGCGCGCCTTTCCCTTTGGGGCTCTTGGCGCCTGGAGTTGTTTCCGAAGCAATTTCCATATCAGTACCTGGCGCCTGCCTCCTTTGCCATAACACCCAAGACTAACCCCCTTTCGAGATTAGTCTGCCGTTCAGAGCCCTAGCTTATTAGCGCGAATCTGTACTGGATATGGCTTGGTTCGGTTCACAAGGCTATTTATGGCAATGAGATTCGACCACACTATCCTCCGGTCACAAGACGCAAGGCCCGCTTGTCGACCTCGAGCATGATCTCCTCCTCATTTATCCCAACGATCTTCCGCTCATTCATCACAACTCTGCCATTGATTACTACAGTGCTTACATCCGCTCCGCACGAGGAGTAGACTATGTGTGACGAGAGATCCACGGTGGATGTGGGCGAAAGATGCGGAACATCAAAATCCATGAGGATTACATCTGCCCTCTTGCCAACTTCTATGGAGCCAACTGAATCCTCAAGCCCCAAGCAGACAGCTCCGTCAATTGTTGCCATTTCAAGACAGGTACGGGCAGGCATTGCCGTGGATTCCTTAAGCGACACCTTGTGCAACAGAGCCGCAAGTCGCATCTCCTCTATCATGTCCAAGTTATTGTTGCTTGCCGCCCCGTCTGTCCCAAGACCCACCTTGATTCCAGACTCAATCATCTTGGGCACCGGAGCGACTCCTGAAGCCAATTTCATGTTGGAGCCAGGGTTATGGGCTACCCTCACCTTGCGGTCTGCAAGGATCTCTATGTCTTCATCAGACACTGCAACACAGTGGGCCGCCAGAACGGGCACCTGGAAGATGCCGCTGGCCTCGACGAACTTGACCGGGCTCATCCTAAACTGCCTTCTTGATTCACTCACTTCCCGCTCTGTTTCGGATATGTGGATATGAACACCTACGCCGAGATCAGCGGCGCGTCGGGCCACCTTCGAAAGGAAGCTGTGCGAGCAAGTATAAGGCGCGTGCGGGCCGAGCATTGTCGTAATCCTTCCCCCACCCGCTCCCTGCCACTTCTCGCAAAACTCCACACTTCTGGCGAGTTTCTCATCGCCCTTTCCATCCAGAGAACCCATGCCAGTCGACAAAGACGCCCTGATGCCAGACTCATCCACTGCCTGGGCAACCTCGTCCATGAAGAAATACATGTCGGCAAATGTTGTGGTTCCAGACCTTATCATCTCGATACAGGCAAGTAGAGTTCCCCAGTACACATCCTCAGCAGAAAGCCTTGCCTCAATCGGGAATATCTTGGTCTCCAGCCACTCCTGCAATGGCAGATCATCAGCATATCCCCTAAACAGCGTCATGGCGGCATGAGTGTGGGCATTGATGAATCCGGGCAAGGCAATTCGTCCGCGTCCGGCAATCCGTGTGAGATCCCGGGGAAGGTCTTCTGGAAGCTCGGCTGCGGGACCCACATATGTTATCTCCCCCGAATCCGCAACAACGGCACCTTTCGGAATTATGCGCCCGTCTCCATCCATGGTTATCAATGTGACGTCTTCAATTAGCAAAGCACTCAATTTGGCGCTTACACCTCCTGCTTCCACCGACAACACGGAACACGGTCAGAATCATACTGTTCCAGCCTGCCAGCCCTCAAGATACCTCTTCTGCATACCTGTAAGGGTATCTATGGATATCCCGGCAGCCTCTAGAGCAAGCCCGGCCACGCGGTGGTCAACCTCGGATGGAACAGGGTAAAGCCTCGGATTGAGTTTCCTGCCGTGATCCACAAGATGCAGAATAGAGAGTGCCTGCACGCCAAAGCTCATGTCCATGACTTCAACCGGGTGTCCATCGCCTGCGGCAAGGTTGACCAGGCGCCCCTCGGCAAGCAAGTAGAGACGGCGCCCATCCGCCATTTTGTATTCTTTAATGTTGGGTCGCACCTGCCTAGGTGCTCCAGCACAAACTGACAACAAGTCGGGTTTCGATATCTCCACGTCGAAATGGCCTGCATTGGCCAGAATTGCGCCATCACGCATCTGCTCGAAGTGCTCCTTTCGGATCACATCGCGGCATCCTGTAGCGGTAACGAAGAAGTGCCCTTCTCTGGCAGCGCATTCCATAGGCATGACCCTGAATCCATCCATGGATGCCTCGCACGCTGCGATAGGGTCAACTTCTGCAACTACCACACCTGCACCAAGGCCACGAGCCCTCATCGCAAGACCCTTTCCACACCAGCCATAGCCGGCAACCACAACGCAGCGACCTGCTATTGCAAGGTTCGTCGTGCGCATGATCCCGTCCCACGCAGATTGACCCGTGCCGTACCTGTTGTCGAAGAGCCGCTTCATCTTGGCGTCGTTAACAGCTATCGCCGGAAACGCAAGCTCGCCTGCTGCCTCCATGGAACGAAGGCGGTGCACCCCAGTGGTCGTCTCCTCACACGCTCCAAGGATTCCCTGAAGAAGCTCTCTTCTTGTCGTATGAACCCTGCTGACAAGATCGCCGCCATCATCCATTAGCACATCGGTCCCGACATCTAGAGCCATGTCGAGGAATTGAGAGTATTCGTCACCTGTTGCGCCATGCCAGGCATAGACCGAAATCCCAGATTCTTCAGCAAGTGCGGCAGCCACATCATCCTGGGTTGACAAGGGATTGCTCCCCGTAACGGCCACCCGAGCTCCACCTGCTGCAAGCAACATAGCAAGCCTGGCGGTCTTGGCCTCCAAGTGGCAGCAAACCGCAACCTTCAATCCCTCAAGCGGCATATCGCGAACGAACTCTGTCTCGATGGCGTCACAGATAGGCATGTGCGCTCTTGCCCAATCTATCTTGGCGCGCCCTTGCGACGCAAGGCTCTCATCGCGCACAACTGAACCATCCATTTCCTATACTCCACTCCTCCCATGCTGACTCCAGTGTGCCTTCTTGTATTCGTCAAGCCACGGAATCTCAACCCCTGCCGCGGCACATGCGCATCCCCGCGTTTCAGGCAATCCTTCTATGGTCGCCATGATCAGCGAACGCAGTTTCTCTCCATTTGCTTCCATGATATCTACGACTTCCTGATGCGTCAGGGGAGTCGGCGAGATTCCCGCCGCCCAGTTCGTCACCATGGCAATAGATGAGTAGCAGAGCTGAGCCTCGCGAGCCAAAACAGTCTCAGGGACGCTGGTCATCCCGACCAAATCTCCTCCAAGAATCTCAAACATCTTGATCTCTGCAGGGGTTTCGAACCGGGGTCCATCGGCACACACATAACAGCCGCCGTTTGCAGCCTCGATCCCCAGTTTCTTCGCTTCTTCGTGCATGATGCCTCGTATCTCCGGACAGTATGGTTCTCCGTAGTCGAGGTGGACTACTCCGTGCTCGCCTCCGTCAAAGAAGGTCCTCACCTCGGATTTGGCGAAATCAATGAACTGATCCAAAAAGACAAACATTCCCGGAGGCATGTTCCGGTTGAGAGAGCCAACCGCCGATGTGGCAATGACTCTTTCAACTCCCAGCATTTTCAGGACAGCAATATTTGCCCTGTAGTTGATCATGTGGGGCGGAACAGTATGCCCGAACCCGTGCCGCGCAAGAAACGCTATTTCCTCACCCTTATACTCCCCTATTCTCAAGCCGGCAGTGCCGTAAGGAGTGTCCATAGTCTCCTCTCTGACATTGGAGAGTATACGAGGGTCATACACCCCGGTTCCGCCTATGATAGCTATTCTCAATCGACTGCACCTCCATCTCGATGGCCACAACAATTCTGCTTGGGTTCTACTTCATATCATTGAGAGCTTGCTCGAATCTATCCAGCCCTTCCTTGATCTTCTCCAGAGAGGTTGCGTATGACATCCTTATGTAGTCTTCGGTCCCAAACCCGGCGCCGGCCACAACCGCAACATGTGCCTTCTCCAATATGGCATCTGCGAAGCTGATTGAGTCTTCCAGCTCTACTTCACCCAGGGACTTTCCATAAAAGCCCGATACCTTCGGGAAGCAGTAGAAGGCCCCTACAGGCTCAACGCACTCTATTCCCGGCATGCTGCACAGTCTCTCGTGCATGTACTCCCCACGAACGCGGAACTGCTCTACCATGTGCTCAATTCGCTCGTCAGGTCCTGTTATGGCCGCCAGGGCAGCTTTTTGCGAAATTGAGCACGGGTTGGAAGTGCTGTGGCTCTGAATCCGATTCATGGCTGCGATAAGGTCGGCGTCTCCTGCAGCATAGCCTATTCGCCACCCTGTCATCGCATATGTCTTGGAAACCCCATTTACCACCAGGGTGCGCGCCTTGATCTCCTCACCAAGCGATGCTATGGAGATGAACTTGGCTCCCCTGTACAGGAGCCTCTCGTAGATCTCATCGGAGAGCACAAATAGATCATGCTCAACTACGATATCGGCGATAGCTGAAAGCTCATCTTCTGAGTACATCATCCCCGTTGGGTTTGACGGCGAATTCAACACGATCACGCGAGTCCTCGGCGTAATTGCTTCTGCTAATGCCTCGGGAGTAATCTTGAAGTTGGTCGATGTCGTATCGATGATCACAGGTTTGGCCCCTGACATCCTAACCTGGTCAGGGTAGCTCACCCAATACGGGGAAGGAATGATCACTTCATCTTCCTGCCCGCACAATGCCTGAAAGGCATTGTAAAGGCTGTGCTTAGCGCCGCAGGAGACTATGACCTGCGATGGCTTGTAGTCAAGCCCATTCTCGCGTTGGAATTTTGCGACGATAGCCTCTTTCAGTTCAGGAATTCCCGCCGTCGGAGTGTAGCGCGTGAATCCGCTGTTTATCGCGTCTATGCCAGCCTTGCGGATATGCTCAGGAGTGTCAAAGTCAGGTTCGCCCGCCCCAAATCCAATCACATCAATCCCCTTGGCACGCATCTCGCGCGCCTTCGCCTCAACTGCGAAAGTAAGCGACGGTCTTATCGCCTTGGCCCTTTCTGACAGCTTCATCATCAGCCCTCCATTTAGGATTTTCTGGTCCTCCAGGCATCATCGTATTCCATGTGTCCACAAGCCTCGGCAATCCCCAATGACTCCGAGACGAAGCGTGCATATCCCTCCTTTCCCTCTCGCCGGGAATAGCCGCCGCGGCGTTCTGCCGCTTGGCGTGAAAGCGGGCTGTAACTAGCTGTGAAGGTTACGTCTCCCCTGCCCCTACTCCTACACCTATCCCACTTTCACGTGGCACAGAAACTCCATCCACGGATTTGGATGCTCATCGTCTAAGCCGAACCGGGTTCTGCAAGAATCAAGAGCATCAAAGAAGTTGCCGGATATGACTGTCTTTGTCGATCCGAGCAATTCGCCGTCTTTCACAACTATAGCCTCAGGCACGGCCAACGAGAAATTGCCTGTGGCATGATCCTGGGTATGCATG
The DNA here is from genome assembly GCA_028709305.1 of Bacillota bacterium. Lineage (GTDB taxonomy): Bacteria > Bacillota > DTU025 > DTU025 > DTU025 > UBA10085. The sequence continues at coordinate 5,843 of JAQVXE010000002.1, forward strand.
CCCAATACGCCACAGACCAGCAATGCATCTTGGCATTCTCCAACCAGCGACTCCACTGTTTCCATCTTGTCTGTTCTGATCAACATCCCGGCATGACCCGGCGACAATCCCCGCTGAGGCAAGGGAGTAGGCTGCATGTTGCACCTGCGAGCATACTTGAGATTGAGTACCGGCGTAACAAGCCGCCCATCCTGAACAAGACTGGTCCGACCGGAGGGGACCCCCTCAACGGTGCACGGGTACGACCCAGGGCCCATGGGAACCGCGGTATCCAATACGACTTGCAAGTCATCTCTTAGCACACGCTCGCCGCTGCGAAACTGGTCGATCTCAAATCTGGATCTCCCTTCAGCCACGTTCTCCCCGCTCAGGTTGGAGGCTATATAGTGGCCTATGAAGGAATCCATCACACTGGGTGATATGATAACGGGCATCGTCCCAGAACCCAGAGAAGCGGGCAACCGAGCTGCATCCACAAGTCTTGCAGTACGCGCCACAGATTCTCTTACAGCATGCCACGTCTTGCTGCCTCTTCCATAACGGCTATCACCAAGGGTCTTGTCGAGGTACCAGTAGCACATAGCACTCGTTTCAGAGTACTTCGTCCACAGCCCATTAGATGTCGCCACGATCGTCTCTCCGCAAGAGCAACATACTCGAGAATCAACTACCATTGTTCCGCTGTCACGTGCGGCCTCGCCTATTTCGCTAACCGCCTCCAGCATAGGCGTGGCATCGCCCCGCACCATGTTAGCGACATGGGGATCATGAAGCTGCACATCTGTAGGGGCCTCAACTTCCCATATGTATGCAGCATCGTCATCACGATAGGCTAGTGATCGCCAGAGCTCCAGTTCGCGTGGAAGCCGACTCAGGATATTGCTGTCGATCCTTCCACGGCTGCATCGGCCATCTTCCCATATGACAAATACATTCCCTGTAATCTCCGCTGACGATCTCGGGGGACTATACGGGCCACCCAGTTTCGAATCGTCAACTCCTATGTCCACCGAGTTTGCGGATTTCACCATGAATCTCCACTCCGCTGCCTCAGAAAGCGTCTTCTTCAGTGCTACAGCAATTTCAGTAACAGAGGACATCTCATACTCCCCCGATCGTTATCTCGTCGTTCTCGTCAATTACCAGGAACATATTCCCGCCTCCGCTTGATGGGACCGCTTGCCCTGCTTTCCCACACGTGCCCATTGCGTCTATCATCGGCTCGCCGATTCCTGCTATGATCGACCCAAGGGCCGACAGAATCTTGCCGCTGAAGATCGCAGGTTGGAGAAGGCGGATACCGCCCGGGGTCAGTTCGTAGATGGCGGTGCAGTTGAATACGAAGTCCCCCTTTGCTGGGTTGACCTGACCGCCTTTGTATCCCGAAAGGTACAGGACAGGCTCATCGTCGATCAGGAGGTCTGCCCGTGCCAGAACATCCCTCACGTCCTCAGGCGTAACGTCTTCAAAGTCCTTGCTGATAGGCAACGGATCCTCAACAGTAATCCGTATGTTCGTCATTCTCGGCACAGGGACATGGCGATAACTCTCTGCCCTCGCTGCTCCCGTAATAGGAACTCCTGCCCGTTCCGCCGAGAAGACGTCAGACAGGCCACAGCAAAGCTCGCCTCGTCGGACAATCTCCACAGTCTCTCGGAGAATCCCATTGGCCGATATGGGCTGGTATGCGTAATCCCCTTCAACGGGACCGTCAACGATGTTCACAATCTCAGACGCAACACGATGGCCCTTTCGGAACTTCCCGTTCAAACCCAAGATCGAAGTCTCCATTCCATCGCATTCTGCCGCATGGCCAAAAGCTTCGTGGGCAAGCCCCTTGGCCAGGGCGTAATCTATCACAACCCTGCATGATCCTGCCGAAGCCCGCGGCGCCTCAAGGAGAGCAAGAGCGGTGAGAGCCGCCTTGCGCGTTCGTTTCTCAAGGCGCGTGCGCCCCTCTGCAGATGCTATGATCCTCGCATCGGCTCCTGACAGAGATGCATTTGCGCTTGCTGCCCTTCCATTGCCTCTGGCGGTCATCATGTTCATCGCAGCCGACCGCGGTATGGAGAACATAGTATCGGTGCCGTCACTCCTCACTATCCTCCATTGTTCATTGGCAATACGATAGAAGGAACGAACAGCAAGCCTCTGGTCTATCTCCATCGCGGCCCTGCATATTTCAGAGACAAGGCGTTCTTCCTCATTGTGGGAAATGCTGTCGAGCCCCATGGGCATGTGAACGTCAATGTCGCGTATCAAAGGCCTCGCCTGGTTTATCTCCTTGGATGGCTCAGCCCCACACTTGCTGGATGCGCAAGCCAAATTCGTCGCAGACTCCACAAGCCCTACGAGGGACTCCGGGTTTATCACATCAGACGATGCAAACCCCGAGTAGCCTTCAAAGGTAAAAACCTGTACACCCACACCGGAGATCTCCTCAACACTCAGAAGATCAGTACGCCCATTGACTACGCCCACTGCGCGCTCGGTCTTGTCCTGAATGCGCACTATGGCATATACGCCAAGCTCTCGGGCTCTCTCCATCGCCCTGTTACACGCCTCGGTGTAGGCCCCAACCCTAAGTGTCATTCCTCACATCCCCCAGTCACTTCAACTTCGTTCAATGCTCTCTCCCATGCTTCATACAAAGCTTCAATCTCATCCATAAGCTGCCGATGCATCAATACCACGTCCCTTGCTCGATCACCATCCGCATATAGCTCCTCTGAGGCGAGTTCCTCTTCGACTTTGCCAAGGCGCGTCTCTTTTTCCTCAATCTCAGCCTCAATAGCCTCAGCTACAGCTTGAGCATGGCCCACGCTGGCACTATCGGAAGCACCTGCCCGTCCACGCTTGCCTCTGCCTGTGGGCTTGATGCGCGCAAGTGACACTCCGGAAGCCTTCAGCCTGGCCTCAAGCTCCGCCTCAGCGTCCTCAGCAGCCGCGCGCGAAGCTTCGGCTCTCTCTTTGAAAAGCGTCTCCCGGTAGAAGCTGTAGTTGCCGTCATACAGCTTCCATTGGCCATCCGCGATTTCAAGAATAGACGTGGCAATCTGGTCAAGAAAATATCTATCATGGCTCGCACATATCACAGTGCCATCAAACTCATCAATCGCCTGCTCCAACGCGTGCCGAGCCTCAATGTCAAGATGGTTCGTGGGTTCGTCGAGCAATAACAGATTGGGGCCTTCCAGGATTAGTTTCGCAAGGATCAGACGATTGCGCTCGCCCCCCGAAAGCGCCTCAACAGGCTTAAACACATCCTCTCCCCGAAACAGAAAGCGCGCTGCGTAACTTCTAGCCTCGCCCAAGGTCCAATCTCGAGCGCGGTACAATTCGTCCAACACAGTCAGCTCATTATTGAGACCTGCGAGGTCTTGCCAGAATATTCCGAGGGTCACATTCTCACCAAAGTCCACACTGCCCGAATCGGGAGAGATATCATTGGCGATTATCCTTAGAAGTGTCGTCTTACCAGAACCGTTAGGCCCAACAATGCCTAGCCTCTCCCCGCGTTCCACGACAAAGTCCATTTCCTCGAAGAGTGTATGCTCGCCGAAGCTTTTGGATATCCCGCTGACCGATAGCGCAAGGCGCCCGGAGCGCGCCGCCTTTCCAAACGACAGCTTCATTGAAGGGCCTTCACGGGGTTTCTGGATGCGTTCGATCCGCGCCAGCATCTTCTCCCGGCTCTTAGCCATTGTGCTGCGATTTCCCGCCTTATAGCGCCTTACATACGCCTCAAGCTTCTGTATCTTCTCCTGCTGCCGCTGATACTCCTCGGTCTGCCGCTCTCTTGCAAGCTCTTTTTCTGCTACGAAAAACGTGTAGTTGCCCGGATATGCCACAACCTTAAGATCATCCATGTCCCATATGCTATCTATCGTCGCGTCGAGGAAGTACCGGTCATGGGAGACGACGATGAAAGCGCCCCTGAAAGCCTTTAGATAGTCTTCGAGCCACTCGCACGCTATCACATCCAGATGATTCGTTGGTTCATCCAAGAGTAGCAAGTTTGGCGCAGCAACCAGCATTCGCGCAAGGGCCACACGAACCTTTTGTCCTCCGCTTAGGGTATCTATGACTCTTCCGAGGTCGTCCTCGGCAAACCCCAGCCCGAAAAGGGTGGACTTGATGCGTACATCGTAATCATAGCCTCCCATGAGCTCATAGTCAGTGGAAAGCTGAGAGTACCGACGCATCACCATGTCGAGCTTGCACTCTGATGCTATCACCTCAGGATCGGACATCTTCCTCTCCAGATCCCGCATTTCTGCGCCTACCTGAAATGTCTTTGCGAAAGCCGTTTTCATCTCATCGTAGAGGGTGTTGCCTGAGGTGTATTCCTTTCCCTGAGCGAGGTACCCCGCCTCACAGCCTGAAGCAAGCGCCACTGAGCCCGAATCGTAGTCCTCAATGCCGGCCATGATTCGAAGAAGGGTGCTCTTGCCACTGCCATTCCGGCCCACTAGGCCAATGCGATCGCCTTCAGCTACTGACAGGGAGACCCCGTCGAGTATGGGGAATGCGCCGAATGATTTCTTCAGGGAGTCAATTACAAGGACCGACACCTATACCATCCTCTTGTCTTCAACGTGGCATGCAAATGCCGAGTGGTTGTGGATGGACTCCATGCTTTCGCATTCCACCTCAAACCATCTCACCCGCGGCTCATCTCTGAGGGCTATAACAACATCCCGAAGTATGTCCTCTACAAACTTGGGGTTGCCGTAGGCCGCCTCGGTTACGTATTTCTCATCTCTGCGCTTCAGAAGGGGATATATCTCGCAGCTGCCCTCCGCCTCCAACAGCTGGATCAGTTCCTCAAGCCATAAGAATCCAGCTGCGCTGAACTTCACTTTGGCCCGAATCATTGCGCGCTGGTTGTGGGCACCATAGTCGGAGATCTCTTTGCTACATGGGCAGCACGAAGTGACTGGAACCTCTACTCCCATCGTGAAAGAATGGCGTTTGCCGTCCAGAACCCCGGTGAACTCGCAGTTGTAGTCCAGAATACTCTCCTTGCCGCTTACAGGCGCGGTTTTGGTGACGAAATATTTGAACCTTATGGATATGTCAGCGCGCTGCGCCACCAGAGCCCCACATGTTTCCCTGAGAATCGCAAGTATCTCCACATTGGATATGGGCTTCCTGCTCCATGGCAGAAGGACTTCCATGAACCTGCTCATGTGTGCCCCCTTGAACTGCATGGGAAGCGCCACAGAGAGTGAGACGATTCCCAAAACAGACTGCCAACCGCCCTCTTTGGCAGCTATCTGCAGAGGCAGGTGAACATCCTTGACTCCCACTTTCTGTATGTCGATACCTCTCGAATCCGGAAGGTTCTGAACATCCTGCATGTCGGTGTCCCCTCTCATGCCACGACTTTTCATTGTCTAACTGTTTGTTTTTCTACGAAGGTGTTCACTATCCCTTCTATTCAACGGCCCCGGATAACCCACTGCGGACTCGGGATGACTGGCACCTAATAGGGTGACCAGATTGCAGTCCGCCGCCTCATGTTTGAGGTCGTGTTTCAAAAGGACTTCGACCGTTGCTCGTAGAAACCCATTATTCAGTAATACAATTGCCAACCGAAAACTGAATCAGAGGCCTAAATATGTAAATACGGGGGTGGGGTTATGAAGGCAATGCTTCTCGGGGCTGGAGAAGGGACCCGTCTGAGGCCGATCACAGCAACGCGTCCAAAACCTATGATCCCCATAGCAAACCGACCCATTATGGAGCACATACTCTTGCTGCTCAAGTCCCACGGAGTCCGCGACGTCTACTCCAACCTTTACTACCTTGCCGACCAGATAGAATCGTATTTTGGTGATGGCTCAGCTCTGGGTCTCTCGCTCAAATTCAAAGTTGAAGAGAAGCTTCCGGGTACAGCAGGCGGAGTCAAAAACTTGGAGGAGCACTTCGATGAAACCTTCTGCGTGATCTCAGGCGATCTGCTCACAGATTTCGATCTTACCCAGGCATTGGAGTTTCACAAGAGCCGCGGTGCCATTGCGACGATTCTTCTCACGCGCATTGACAACCCTCTCGAATACGGCGTAGTAATCACCGACAGGGATGGGCGCATACAACGTTTCCTCGAGAAACCAGGTTGGGCTGAGGTTTTCTCCGATACCATAAATACAGGGATTTACATCCTTGAGCCCGCTGTCTTCGATTTCATTCCTCCTGGAGTCGATTTCGACTTCTCCCGTGACCTCTTCCCTCTCCTGCTGGAGAAGGACCAACCGCTGTTCGGATATGTGGCAGGTGGCTACTGGTGCGATGTCGGCAACATAGACATGTACCTTAAGGCTCAGGTGGACGCCTTGTCAGGCAAGGTCAAACTGAACATTCCAGGAGAGCGGATTACGCCGAACATCTGGGTCGGCAAGTCAGCTAAGATAAGCTCCAGGGCGGATCTCAAGGGACCCATAGTTCTGGGCGACAATTGCGAGGTAGCTCCTGGCGCAAGGCTACGCGAATTCTGCATCATCGGCGACAACGTTGTCGTGGCTCCCAACTCCTTCGTTGTCAGATCAACAGTCTTCAGCAACTCTTATGTAGGCGAGAACTCGGTCGTATCGGGCTCCGTTATCTGCAAGAACGTTGTTCTCAAAGATAGCGTGCGCGTAGGGGAAGGCGCAGTAGTCTCCGATGACTCCATATTGAACAGTAGCGTTACAGTGAAGCCCGGCATCAGAGTATGGCCCGGCAAGAGCATTGATGAGAGCGTAGTGCTTTCATCCAGTGTAGTGTGGGAGCAACGCCTCAGGCGCGAGTTGTTCCATTCCGGCAAGGTATCCGGGCTCGTGAATTTCGAATTTACGCCCGAATTCGCGCTTAGGCTAGGCAATGCAATCGGGGGCACGATGAAGAAAGGCGCAAGCGTCATAGTAAGCCGAGATCCAAGCCGCACAGCAAGAATGATGAAACGCGCCCTCGCTGCCGGGCTATCCAGCTCAGGCGTTTCCGTCTGCGACCTGCAAGGCGTTCCAGTTCCTATCCTCTCCCACATGGCCAGGCGCGGCGATTTCACGTACGCAATACACACGCAAACTTCAGACAGAAACTACGAGTTTGTTGACATCAACGTCTTCGACTCAGAGGGGCTTGCGCTATCGCGAGAATCAGAGCGCAAACTCGAAACCCTGCTGGCGCGTGAAGATCCGCGCCGCACTAGCGCCCGTGAGGTCGGCGGCATAAGGTACTATCCAAGAGCAATAGACATCTACACTGAAGACTGTCTTTCCAACATCGATATGGAAGCCACGAAGGCAAACCGCATGAAACTCGTAGTAGACTGCAGCTACGGCTTCGGGGGAAGCATCCTACCTTCCATGCTTGTGCAAATGGGCGCGGAAGTCATGTCGCTAAATGCCATAGAGCAGGAGACCAAGATGCCGAAATCGGCAGAGCAATTCGCGCAGTCCCTGGATGAGTTGGGCCTTATAGTCAACACGATCGACGCCGACATGGGAATCGTCATGGATCCTCAGGGGACAAAAATGTGGGTCATCGCTGACGGGGGACGTGTCGTCACCGATATGGAGCTTGCCTACCTTTTCTCCCTCCTGACAGTGCGCTCGAAAGATTCGCGGAACGTTTCCATGCCCAGCTATATGCCGTCAGTCTTCGCCCAGGCTCTCACCGCCAACGGAGCCACCGTCTACCGCGCCAAGGCAAATGTAAGAAGCCTTTCTGACCTAGCGCGCACGAGCAACTCGTCCATTGCATCTGACCTAGTCGGCGGATTCATGTTCCCCAGCCTGCACAATGGGTTCGATGCACTCTTCGGCGCCGCGAAGTTCATAGAGCTCGTTGCCAAAGACGCCGCTCCACTCTCTCAACTTGTGCAGCTCGTCCCCGAGCACCATCTCCTCTCTGATACGGTGCCATGCCCCTGGGAACTGAAAGGTCAAGCAATGAGAGAGCTTCTCAGCAAACTGGATGACCCAACTGTGGAGACGTACGATGGCTACAAGAAATCAGTGGGAGATGCATGGTACATGGTGATGCCCGACCCCGTGCATCCCTCCTTCACGCTCTATGCCGAAGGCGCCACACAAGCCGAAGCCGAAAAGATGTTGGAGGCAGCCAGAAAAGAAGTAGTGGCCGAAATGGCCAAGCATCCCTGAGGCCTTAGGCCTCCAGATCCAGGATCCAAGTTCATTGTTGCCCGGCGAGATTCGACGCTGAGCAAATCACGTCGGGCTCTGATTGGAGAACGTCAGATGCCAGTAACGTCACTGGGACTTATGACATACATTTACGTAGAGGAAGTCTGTTGGGGAGGTGGATCACGTGGATCACGTGGCAAACTTGAAAGGGCGCCATATCTGCCTTCTAGGAGGGGACCGCCGTGAACTGAAACTGGTATGCACCCTTATAGACTCAGGGGCAAAGGTCAGTTGCTACGGCGTGCCAGGTGATGGGCTGCGTCCGGAAGCAATCGTCGCAGAAAGCGCTGAGCAGGCATGTCGCGGGGCGAACGTCGTGGTACTGCCGCTTTCGGGAACCGACTCCAACGGCAACGTAAAGGTTGCATCCAAGCCTATCTGCATAACAAGGGAACTCCTCTCCGTCTTGAGTCCGAACGCGATCCTGTTTTCAGGAACTGTGCCGCGCTTTCTGGCCGCCGAATCTGAATCCCTAGGTATTCGCACCGTGGAGACCACAGCCAACGACGAGCTGGCGATCCTCAATTCCATTCCGTCTGCGGAGGGCGCCATACTCATGGCTATGCAGGCCACGCCATTCACCATACACAACAGCAATTGCCTGGTGCTTGGGCTGGGGCGAACCGGACTTACCCTCGCCCGCATGCTTCAAGGCATTGGGGCCCACGTGTGGGCCGCAGCACGAAAGGGAAAAGATCGTGCCCGCGCCTTTGAAATGGGGCTTTCGCCTCTGGACTTTGCCGATCTGTCTTCATGCCTCCCTCAGATAGACATCGTATTCAATACCGTGCCCGCGCTCGTTCTAGACCGAGCACTAACATACACCATGAAAAGAACTGCCGTCATCATAGACCTCGCATCCGCCCCCGGCGGAGTAGACTTTGTGGCTGCCTCCGAACGCGGCATCCATGCAGAGCTCGCCCCGGGGCTTCCAGGAAGAGTAGCACCCATCACAGCGGGGCAAATAGTTTCGAAGGTGCTGCCGGAGATGATCGCAGCAGAGCTTGCCAGGGACGAGTGGGAACGATGAATGTGGCGGTGGCAGTTGCAGGGGGTGGGTGGGCGGGATGCGCAGCTGCAGTCGCCGCGGCACAGGCAGGCGCCGACGTGGTCCTCATAGAACGCGCTAACCTTCTGCTGGGAACGGGCCTCGTCGGCGGTATAATGAACAACAACGGTCGATTCACTGCCGCACGCGAGCTGGCCTCCATGGGCGGAGACTTCCTTCTTGATGTCATAGATCAGATGACACTGCACCGCAGAATCAACTTCCCAGGCCATCTCCATGCGAGCCTGTATGATGTGGCGAAAATCGAGTCAAAGGTGAGAGCGGCCCTGACGGACCTGGGCATACATGTGATGCTGGAGTCGCGCGTTACAGGTGTGGCAATGGATGGAAGACGAATAACCCATCTGGTATTAGCAGACGGAAGCCGCATCTCAGCCAACGCATTTGTGGATGCCACAGGCACTGCCGGGCCGCAGGGAAACTGTGCACGGATCAACGGAAGTTGTGTAATGTGCATTCTTAGATGCCCCGCTTTCGGCCCACGAGTAAGCATCGCAAGCAAAGCCGGGGCAAGGGAGATCTCCGGAAGTATTTTCGAGGCCATGAGCGGATCGTGCAAGCTGGAGAAGAAATCGCTTTCGGCGTGGTTCGCAAGAAATCTTGAGGAAAAAGGAGTGCTAGTCGTTCCTGTGCCGCGCTATATCGCGCGCCTCGACAGGTCGGCACCGAAGGCATGTCAGCAATACTCACTTCCTGAGTTCTACGACAACATAGTTCTGCTCGACACTGGGCACGCGAAACTAATGGCCCCCTTCTTCCCCTTGGATTGTCTCAGGATGATTCCTGGATTCGAGCACGCTGTCTTCCATGACCCCTACGCAGGCGGCCGGGGCAACTCAATAAGATACACAATCATAACTCCGCATGACCAAACCCTCAAAGTAGAAGACGTAGACAACCTTTTCTGCGCAGGCGAGAAAGTCGGCCTCCTGGTGGGACATACCGAAGCGCTTTGCACTGGTTCGCTTGCGGGACATAATGCCGTAAGATATTCCATCGGCCAGAAACTGCTGGCCATTCCTGCCTCTCTGGCGATCGGAGACCTAATCATCTTCATAGAGCAATCGCTCCGGACGTCCGCCGGATTCCTCAACAAGTACACCTTTGCAGGAGGAGTCTACTTCAGGCGCATGTACGATACAGGCCTGTACACGACTGACATCCGCCGGATTGACCAACGCGTAAAGGCCGCCGGCATGGATGGCATATTCAACCGAAAGCTGGTGCCACACAAGCCTGGAACCGGGCTGTTCATCTAAGTTGGGTTGCGCATAAGCCTTGGTCTGCAAATCCCTGCCCTCAATGTGCAACGACATAATGTAGACTGAATTCGGAATGCGAAAGAACAACAGAGTCCCGAAAGATCATCTCTTCGGGACTCCAAAAGACAACTCACATATGATAGGTTGTAGATGTCCGATGTGGGTGGAGGTTAGCGCCTGCCCAAAGCCTTTACGCTACTTCCAGCCCCCGCTTGCGCCTCCTCCGCCTGACCTGCCTCCCCCAAACCCGCCAAAGCCGCCGGATGAGCCTCTGCTTGAACCCCCAGACGGTCCTTTCCATCCACGGCCCATGAATGGTCCTGGAGTCGAAGGAGGGCGACGCACACCGCCACCTGACTTGGGCGGCCGTCCGGATGGACCTTTGCGCGAACTGGATTTGACAATCAAATAGACGATCACGATGGCAAAGAAGACTATCGCTGCCAGCGCATCAGGGGAAAGACTCTTCTCTTCTTTTCTGGAAGGTTCGATCTCTCCACCTGCCAGCCTGAGGGCGATTGTGTTGACTGCTTCCACAATACCGGCTGCAGGGTCTCCTTCCACAAAATGAGGAACAAGGTTCTCATCGATTACACGGCCGAGAAACGCATCAGGCAAGTCACCTTCGAGGCCATAGCCTGTCTCAAACCGCAATCTTCCTTCCTCATCTGCAATCAGCAGAAGAAGGCCGTTATCCTCTTTCGCCTCGCCTATTCCCCACTTCTGAAAGAGCTCAACCGAGTATTCTTCGATCGAGTAGCCACCCATGTCGGGCACGGTAACCACCGCGAACTGCACGCCGTTGGCCTCGTTCAACGCAAGCAGCCTCTCCTCGATCTCCTGCGTCTCTGCTGACGTGAGCATCCCCGCAAGATCGTTGATGAGTCGAGGCGGCACCGGTTTTGCAGGAACCTTCGGCTGCCCGTGCACCCAAAGGGAGCAGAACAAGACTACTGCAAAGGCGCACACCACCACTGACCACAGCCGAGCTGGGGATGCATGCATCGGTCTTCGGTATCCGTCAGACGTTCTTGGTCTTCTAAGTCTCGTCATTGGCATACTACGCTCCGATCTGCTCTAGTCTGAATCGTTCTCATGCGCCTCTAGAACTTGACCTCAGGAGCAACCGATGCGCCGGTCTGGGCCTCGAACATGTCCTTCGGCACCGCACCACGCATTCCCGCAACTATCGAGTTGGGGAAGGTGCGGATTTTCACGTTGTACGACTGGACAGACGTATTGTACCGCTGCCTTGCAACGGCTATTCTGTTCTCCGTGCCGGAAAGCTCATACGTTAGGTCTCTGAAAGACGCATCCGCTTTGAGCTCAGGGTAGTTCTCAACTACCAAGAGAAGCCTGGAAAGTGCGCCTTCAACAGCGTTAACAGCCTCAGCAGTCTCGGGGACCGTCTGAGCGCCGCCCAGCTTAGCCCTGGCATCGGCTATGGCTGTAAATACCTCTTCTTCATGGGCAGCATAGCCCTTTACTGTTTCCACAAGATTCGGAATAAGATCATAACGTCTCTGGTACTGATTCTGCACCTCAGCCCAGGATACGTTGACCTCTTCCTCCGACCTGATAATCGAGTTAGATACGCTTACAAAGCCGATACCCAGTACAGCCACGATCGCAAGGACTAATACCAGAACAGCAAGGCCCGACTTCTTCAACGCATATTCCCTCCCTCATACTGATAGCAAGCTGGATTAAGATTAGCATGGAATTGACAACTGCGCAACCGAAGGCCAACAAACGTAAACTCAATTTGCATCCCGATTGGCCTGGTTCTCTCAGTCATCCGGCGCCCTACGTCGTGGGCGTCTCTTTGCCTCCCCGAGCCGACCGTTTCTCTCTGGAGTAGAAGTATAGCGCCACTATGGTTGCGATGTATGGAACCATCTGAGTGAACTGGGGCGGAATTATCGTCCCTTGCAGGCTGAGCCCCAAACCGTCGAAAAGACCAAACACCAGCGACATCAGAAGAAGTCCCATTGGACGCCCCCTGGTAAGTATTATTACAGCAAGGGCGATCCAGCCACGGCCATTCGACATATTCTCTGAAAAGAGCGTAACATAGCCTAAGGAGAGATATGCGCCTGCGAGTCCGCAAAGAACTCCTGAAGCGATTATTGCTTGCGCCTTGATCCTATCGGAACTGACTCCCACAGAATCAACAGCCCGCGCGTCCTCCCCAACGGCCCTTAGTCGCAATCCGTATCTTGTACCGAATATGTGCCATTCAACAACAAAGGCAAGCAGAATGCTTGCGTACACGATGAACGGATGCCCGCTGAGAATGGGCCCAAGGTGCGGAATCCGGGAGATCAGCGGGATGTTCCAGCGCGGCATTGACTGAATCGCGTGGGACATGAAAGCGCCCTTCACGTGAAAGAGCTGCCTGAGGGAATACGTTGTCCCCCCGAGTGCCAGCATGTTGAGGGCAGTCCCTGTAACGAACTCATCAGTCTTCAAAGACACCACGAAGATGGCGAATATGAGGGCTGCCACAAGGCCGCCCGCTATCCCGGAGAGAACACCCATAATCCATGATCCAGAAAAGTAGCTCCCGGCAACGGCCGTAAAAGCCCCGATCAACATCATACCTTCCATAGCAATATTGAAAACATTGGCATGAAAAGTGTAGGCCCCGCCAAGGCCGGCAAGGAGGACCGGGGTTGCCGAAAGGATGCTCGACCTTATCATCTCAACCATTAGATGCATGGCGTCCATCCCCCATTCCCTTATCCCTGCCGCGAGCCCTTCTCATCCTCAGCTCGGCAGTGATGTTGTTTATTAGCACACGAGTCGACTCCCTGCTTGCCACAACAAAGAGCACAACTATTGCCTGAAGCACCAATGAAAACTCGGAAGGGACCGAAGTTTCAAGTTCCATGCCCATCGACCCTGTCTGAATCACCGAAAAGAACAGGGCGTAAAGACCCGTGGCAATCATGTTGTTGTTGGCTACGATTGCAATCATGACTCCGTCCCACGCATAGTTGGCGCCTATCCCTTTCACAAACCGATGCTGCATTCCGCCCATGATCATGAGCCCGCCTGCAAGCCCTGCCAGGGCCCCGCTGAGAAGCATCGCCCAAACATAGGCGGCGTCGTTTCGGCATCCGCCCGTCCTCGAGAAGATCGGATTCTGCCCCATCGCCCGCCATTCGTAACCGATCTTCGAGCGGTTCCACAAAACAGAGACAACTGCGAAAGCCGCAACCGCCACCAAGAATGCGGAGCCGAACCCGTTCCATATCGGAAGCCATGCTCCGGGATTGGTCATGGGGGTGAGGGGAGAGTACATCCTTTTGTCTAGCATAGGCCCGGATATGAGATACAGCGTGAAGTAGTCGGCTATGAAATTGAGCATCAGGGTCGTGATGAACTCGTCCATCTTGAAACGGCGCCTGAGGCCCGCAGCAATCCCTGACCAGCATGCACCAGCTACCAGCGCAACCAGGATCGACAGGGGGATCATGAGTCCTGCCGGAAGATCGACAGCTATCCCAAAAGCGGTTACTGCCATAGCTCCGATCAGGAATTGTCCGGGCTGGCCCAGGTTCACGCAGTTGCTTCCGAATCCTACTGCTGCCGAAAGGCCGGTCAGTATCAACGGAGTAGCCTTATCCAGAGTAGAGAAGAAAGCAAACTTCGAAAAGAGGCTATAGGAGAAAAGGGCCGCGTAGCTTTCCAAAGGCGGATATCCTTGCGCCCACAATATAAGAAGGCCTGCTAACAGGGCAACGACTATTCCAATTAGTGCAGGCAATACTTGCTTCTTCATTTCCCAACCTCCTCCCTGGCGCGCCAGTCCTCTTGAGCATCTTTGGCCCCGAGCATGTATTCGCCTATCTCTTCCCGCGTGGTCGCCTCCGGGCGAAGCTCTGCCACGACCCTGCCTCTCGACATCACCAGTATCCTATCGGACAGGCTGAAGAGCTCGTCCAGGTCGGCAGAGATCAGCAAGCATCCCGCTCCTGCATCGCGCCTGCGCACTACCTCTTCCTGCACGTATTCTATGGAACCAACATCGAGCCCTCGCGTTGGCTGATCGAGAAGGATGAAATCGGTGTCGAGCATGAACTCCCTGCCCACCACGACCTTCTGCTGGTTCCCGCCTGAAAGCGAAGAGATGGGCGCATCAAGCTCAGGTACAAGAACCCCGAAGTCCTCCACCAGACGGGAAGTGAAGGCGCGGCATCGCCCAGAACTGAGCAAGGCTTCACAGCGATCCTCAATCTCCGGATTGAGGCGGTGGTGAGTCATGATGGCATTGTCGACAAGGCTCATGTTCTGAGCGCTCCCTGAAACTTTTCTATCTTGAGGCACATAGCACATGAGCTTGCGCCTGGCCATAACGTCTTCACCTGTTACGTCATGGCCACCTATGAAAACTCTTCCCGACTGCGCCGACAGAAGCCCCGTAACAAGCTGAACCAACTCGTACTGGCCGTTCCCCTCCACCCCTGCAATCCCAACGATCTCGCCACGCCTGACATCGAAGGAAACCCCCTCGAGCCTGATCACCCCGTTCTCGTCGACGTATCTTAGGCCTCGTGCCTCAAAAACGATCTCACCTAGAGAGGCTGGCGCCTTTTCAATGGAGAATACGACGTCTCTTCCGACCATGGCGCGCGCAAGCTCCGCTTTATCGAGCCCACGGTTGTCCACGGTAACAACTCGCCTGCCTTTGCGCATAACAGTGATCCTATCTGATAGTTCAAGCACTTCGTCGAGTTTATGGCTGATGAAGATGATGGTCTTGCCCACCTTATTGAGGCCCCGCAATCTTGCAAAGAGCTCCCCCGCCTCCTGGGGAGTGAGTGCTGCGGTTGGCTCGTCCATGATAAGAACATCAACGTCCCGGTAAAGAAGCTTGAGTATCTCTACCTTTTGCTGGGCGCCGACTGAAATGTCCCCGATTCGGCTATTGATATCTATGTTGAGGCCATATGTGTCGACAAGCTCCTCTACTTTCGGCTTTGTGTCAGCATGGCGCAGGGTGCCGAACCTGCCTGCGGGTTCTGCGCCCAATATGACGTTTTCATATACAGTGTAGGAAGGGATGAGCATGAACTCCTGGTGGACCATGCCTATGCCTGAGGCCACGGCCTCCCTGGGGGTGGCAAACTTGGCTTTACGGCCCCGAAAGTGAATCTCTCCGCCGCTTGGCGGGGCCATGCCGTAGAACACCTTCATGAGCGTAGACTTGCCGGCCCCGTTTTCGCCGATGATGGAGTGAATTTCGCCTTCTTGGATCTCCAGATCGACCTTGTCCAAGGCCAGAGTATCGGGGGGATAAATCTTTGTTATGGAGTCCATCTTTATGAATTGGTCCTGCAAGAACTGACGCACCTCCCCAAAAAGGCTTCGCAAAAATCAACCTGGGATAACAAGGGACAGGAAGAGTCGGCAATCAGCCTTCCCTTCCTGCCATGCACTGCTTCGCGCGCCGCAGGCGACAACACAGCTCGCCTAGGCCGAGCATGCACCCGCCTTTGAAATTCTAGCGCGCCCTGCAATCATCCCCTGTATCTTTCGACCTTGATTACGCCGCTCTTTACCTTGTTCTCAATATCAATGACCCTCTGGAGGCTCTTCGCGGGCAGGATTTCCTTAGTGTGACTATCTATGGCAAGCCCCACTCCGCCTTCCCGAAGCCCGTATTCCAGAACCATCCCTGGCTTGTACTTGCCGTCCAGAATCGTGCCGTAAACACGGTAGATGGACTGGCCCATATGCTTCAGCATGGAGGTGACCACGTGCCCGGGCTGGAGTCCGTTCTGGTTGGAGTCGACGCCGATGGCGTATTTGCCTTCCTCTTTGGCTGCCTCAAGCACGCCGGAGCCGGTGAGCGCGGCTATCTGGAATATGATGTCGACCTTCTGCGAATAGAGCTGCTTGGCTGCCTGCTTGCCTCTGACAGGGTCGTCCCACGTGCCGGCAAAGATCGTCTTCAATTCGACATCTTTGTCGATATGCTTTGCGCCCTGTTCGTAGCCGAAGAGGAAGCCGCGCATGATCGGGTCATCCTCGCCGCATACGGCGCCTATTACCTTGTCACGATTTACGCCCGGTATGGACGTGTCAGTCGTGACCAGTCCGGCAACGACGCCGGCCATGAAAGCGCCCTCTTCCTCGATGAAGTCAACATTGGTGATGGTGTTCTTCTTGTTCTGAACGACAGTATCCAGGTTTATCCACTTCTTTTCGGGATACATATCGGCGTACTGCATGAGAAGATCCTCGAATCCGTAGGAGACGACGAAGATTACGTCGGCCCCCCAGGCGACTACAGACTGGAGCGCCTGCGGATATGCCACGGGATCATAGTTGCATTCGATAGTCCTTGTTTCGGCATTGAGCTCCTTTTTGATTCTGTCGATCCCTTCCTGGCCGGAATCATAGAACGAAAGGTCTCCCAATGCGCCGTTTATGAGGTAGGCAACCTTGTACCTGGGCGGAGCTGCAAGAGATGTGCCTAATGTGAGCGAAAGAATAGCGAGAAGCGCAAGTGCGAAAGAGACAATACGGTTTTTCATTGCTTCCAGTTCACCCTCCACAAAATCTTGACACAGCTTGACCGCAAAGATAGGCCTCGCAACATGCCATGTCAATCATTATCTAGGTTTGTATTCTTCATTTTCGCGGTTACTCCTGTGTATGGAATGTAAGATTGCGCGACAAGTCGCAAGAAGTTCTTGCATAAATCCATGCTTCGGCGGGCTATATTCTTCAAAGTCCGCACGTTCTTCAAGCGCCTTCAATCGGGCTTTGCGCCCCTTCCGATTGCCTTTTTCTTTCTCGGAGGCCACTGTTTGCTGGTCCAGCTCCAACATCAACTCATCCAGGGCTTCAGAGTCGACAATGCCGGACTTGACGATTATATCAGCAACAGCTTCTGCATTGCGCCTTGCCTTCAGGAAGCGATGCCTTCCCTTGGCTGTTCTGCTTCTTCGGATCCAGTTTCGTCGCGTGAAAGAATGCCCATAGCCCTCAGCCATTGGAGCATTATCTATCATGTACTATCATCTTTCATAAATATTGACACGCATGATACTAAATGATAGCATTTCATGGGGTGATGAGAAATGCATGACCGCGCCGACAGCAATAGTCTTATGACCGTGAACGAAGTCGCCGAGTATCTCCGAGTGTCTACCTCCACCATATGGAGATGGTTGCGCGAAGGGAAACTGAACAGTATCAAGATTGGCAACAGCCGCCGGTTTCAAAGGGAAGACATAATGCGCATGGCGGGCGTCGAACCAAATTCTGTTGCGGAATCCGGCACGGAATATGGCAGCATCAGAGACTACGCTGCAGGAAGCAATGGTTCGATGCACAGTCGAATGCTCGTCCTCAATCAGCTGCGCCAGCGTCTCCAGGAATCTCGGCTCACAGACGACGAGCTTGCGGGCAAGGTAGAACAGAACAATACTGAAGATCTCTACCCTGCAACTTGCGCATTGGCCGAAATCAGGCGCGAGAGATTGGATAGCCTGAGCAATGGAGGCGATTAGCTATGCGCCGAAGAACCAAGTTCGAAAGCTGCGTCTGTGTCGATGCAAGTCTTGTCGTCAAATGGCTTGTTGACGAACCCGATTCCCACAGAGCTCTGGCCCTTCTGGAAGAATGGATAGTCCAAGGCACGCGCTTGATAGCTCCCTCTCTACTCGATTATGAAGTCGGATCCGTGCTTAGGAAATTGGCGGCCCGGGGTGTTCTGCCCATTGATAGCGCGAGAGAACGGCTTCACCTATATGAAGCGCTCGATATTGAACTCTTGTCTCCACCCTTTCTTATCCGGCGCGCCTGGGAACTGTCAGTCAGCCATGGGCTGTACACCGTGTACGACGCGTCTTACGTAGCGTTGGCCGAGCTGACAGGAACAAGGCTTTATGCGTGTGATGGCGCGCTCGTAAGGGCTCTCGGAGGATCTACCGATATGATCATCAACCCACTCGATCAGGAATGATCAGAATCGTCATCCGACGCCCTCTCGGCAACGCGTTATGCCATCCGTCTCCTTGACTTTCCATTCGCCCCCGGGATATAATGAACCCACCGAACATATGTTCTATAGCGTGATCATTAACCCGGAGGCGTATCGCCAATGCGCTCTATCGCTTACATACATATCCCTTTTTTATATGCAACCGCACATGCCAAGCTCGACCCGTCCCTTGGCAGCAAACCCATCGCTGTTACGAAGAAGAATGCGGTTATAGGCGTGTCACCCCAGGCGCTGGCAGCAGGAGTAGCCCCTGGCACCACGCGAAGGCATGCAAGGCAGGCATGTCCCGAGATTGTATTCGCAAGCTATGACCCAGATTCATGTTTCAAGCTTGCCAACGGAATATGGGACATCTGCGCCGAGTATGCTCCATTGCTTGAACCCGTGGCGCCTGACAGTGCTTTCGCAGATTTCACCGGGTGCGGCGCAGCCGGGGCTATTGCCGATGCCATAATGCGCAGAGTGGAAGACGAGGTAGGCGTCAGCGTATCCATAGGCCTTGCAGGCTCGCGATTCGTAGCAAAAGCGGCAACGCCCACGATCTACGATGCGGGAACGTGCAGGTATATGCCACTAGAAGCCGAACAGCGCTTTCTTGATAAGCTCCCTGTGAGCGCTCTATGGCCTATTCCTCCTCAGGCCATAGCGCATCTTGAAAAGCTCGGTATAAAAACCCTGGCTCAACTGCGAAAGGTTCCACTGGCTGAACTCACTCTGCAGCTGGGCGAAGCAGGCCTCATGGCCCATCAGCTCAGCTGCGGGATAGATCGCTCACGGGTCCGAGCCGCATATCCCGAAGAATCCATAGAGTGCTCCATGTCGTTCGAGTCTCCCGTGCAAACCTGGCCCGACTTAGTCAAATGCATCGCGGTTTGCTCCTCCAAGATCGCCTCCGGGCTACGTGACTCTGGAAGAAGCGCATCATGGGTAGAAATCTCCCTGGAGTTTGCAGGCAGCCGCGACAGCGATGCCGCCGGCAATCGAAGCGCCGGCGGCAAATACAGTCGGCGC
This sequence comes from Bacillota bacterium, assembly GCA_028709305.1. GTDB lineage: Bacteria > Bacillota > DTU025 > DTU025 > DTU025 > UBA10085. The sequence goes on from JAQVXE010000002.1 coordinate 25,394, forward strand.
TCCTTTCGCACCCCTACTGATTCTGCATACCAGATCGCCCATGGGCTTGAGCGGATGGTCGAAGGCCGGGTTTCAGCACCCATTACAGTTATTAACGTGCACGTCGGCGGGCTTGTGGTTCCCGAAGAGGTGCAACTCTCCATCTTCGGTCCGTCCATGGCTGAGCTTGGAAAGGCCCAAATGGACCAGGCCCTCCAGTATGTGCGCGAACGATTCGGAGCAGAAAGCGTAATCACCGCGAACATGCTCATAGTATCAAGGCGTGATCGGATGCTTGCAGAGGCATTCCTGTAAATCCACGTATGGCGTCGATTTTCGGCACGTCCAGTGCACGTCTACAGCCGACACCATATAGCCCACAGCTGACAACGATCCCCCGTCAACATTTCGGAGGTGGCGTTGCTATGAGCAAACGCATTGGGGCGCATGTGCGCGTAATTGAGGCTCAAAGTGGTGCGCCGGCCCAGTTCTACTGGTCCAACAGGTGGAACCGGGTGGCCGGCATAGTCGACTCCTGGCGTGAATCGGGAGAATGGTGGGACGGCGAAGAAGAAAAGAGCTACTACCTTGTCTCTTTGGCATCAGGCGGATGTTACGAGCTATGCCGCGAAGCACCTGGCCAATGGGTGCTGTCGCGGGTGCTCGACTAGCCCCCCGCGATCGGGGCAGACCGCCGAGAAGATCATCACATCTTTGACTATGGAGGCAACCCCTGTGAAACCCTTCGTCCATCTGCACGTTCATTCACAATACTCCTTTCTGGACGGAGCCGACACATGCAGCACGCTAGTGGCTCGCGCCGCAGAATGCGGCCTGCCTGCCATAGCCATAACCGACCATAACAACGTCAGCGCAGCGGTAGAGCTATCGAAAGCCGCTAGGGAATACGGGATAAAGCCTATACATGGAGTCGAGGTTTCCATGTCAGACGGCTCGCATTTGACTCTTTTGGCCCAAAACCCCGAGGGTTACTCCAACATATGCCGCATGCTCACAGAGGCACACATGTCGTCCCCTCGCCGCCAGCCCTACGCCAACATGGAGGTCCTGGTCAGGCACGCTGAAGGTATAGTAGCCCTTTCGGGCTGCAACCGCCATGGCAAAATCCCAATGCTAGTTGCATCCGGCAGGTTCAACGAAGCCAAAGCCACGGCAGAAAACCTTGCCTCTATATTCGGCAAGGAGAACTTCCATATAGAACTTGAAAACCCCCTCACGCCCGGGGCAGCTTCCATCAATGCTGCCCTGGCAGAGCTTGCGCGAAAGATCGGAGTCGGGCCAGTTGCCACAAACAATGTCCACTACGCCCGCAAATCTCGTTTCGAAATCCACGACGTCCTCACATGCGTGCGGACCCTCACCTCTCTGGATGACATCCACCCCGAACGCCGGATAAACGCGGAAAACTATCTGAAATCAGCTGATGAAATGTATGAACTCTTCGCCGGTTATCCTGAAGCATTGGCAAACACCAACGAGATCGCTGAAAAGTGCTCTCCCGGGCTCGAGCTCTCGCTCCGTCTTTTCCCGAAGTATCAGGCGCCGCAGGGCCTGTCATCAGCCCAATACCTCAGACGCCTCACACGGGAAGGCGCAATAGCCCGGTACGGAAAGATCACTTCTATGATCGAAAGCCGCCTAGGCCATGAGCTCGGCATAATTACCGCCCTCGGATTCGAAGACTACTTTCTCGCAGTGTGGGATATCGCGCGGTGGGCCCGCTCGCAAGGAATCCGCTACGCAGGGCGCGGATCGGCGGCTGATTCTGCCGTAGCATACTGCCTCAAGCTCACGAACGTCGACTCCATAGCCCGAGGTCTCCTCTTTGAAAGGTTTATGAGCCTGGAGCGCGCCCAAAAGCCCGATATCGACATCGACTTCGAGTCCGCAAGGCGCGATGATGTAGCTGATTACGTATATCGTAAATACGGCGATGGCCATGTAGCATCAGTCTGCACATTCAACACATTTCAGGCCCGATCGGCCGTACGCGACTTTGGCAAAGCCCTCGGGTTTCCCCCAGACGACATCGACAGTATCGCCAGGATCCTCCCCCACATTCCCGCCGACGCCGTGCGTAGCGCCCTCAAGCGCTATCCTGAGGCACGGGACGCGCAGATACCGGAGTGGAAGTACGAGCTCCTTTTTGAACTATGCGAATCGGTTGCAGGCTTCCCTCGGCACATCGGCACCCACCTGGGCGGCCTAGTGATTTCCGACCAACCGCTCACGTGCGTCACGCCACTTCAAATGTCGGCCAAGGGCATAGCCATCACACAGTTCGACAAGGACACCATCGAAGACCTTGGCCTCATCAAGCTCGATCTGCTCTCCCTTCGCACTCTCTCCGCAGTTGAGCATGCTGTCGACATGGTTAGGACTTCTGACAAGGAGCACGCCGATTTCGATTACAACGGCATTCCATTGGATGACGATGACACTTACGCGATGCTGAACAGAGGCGAAACCATCGGCGTATTCCAACTGGAAAGCCCCGCACAGCGCGCTCTTCAGACCCGCCTTGAGGCCGACAACATCGAGGACATAGTCGCCAGCGTCGCCCTTATCCGCCCAGGCCCCATCCAGGGTAACATGGTGGAGCCATTCATCGCGCGCCGCAGCGGCTCTGAGGAGATCACTTACATCCACCCCAAGCTGGAACCGATCCTCAAGAAGACATATGGGGTAGTCCTCTACCAGGAGCAGGTGATCGAGATCGCCACAGTGATAGCCGGGTTCACCCCAGGCGAGGCCGACAGGCTACGCAAAGTCATGACCCATTTCCGCTCCATGCGGGAGATGGAAGATATAGGCCGCGACTTCGTGGCGAAAGCCGTTGCCAATGGGGTGGCGCCCGATATAGCTGAAACAATCTTCTCTTACATACTAGGTTACGCAGGCTACGGATTCTGTGAGGCCCATGCCGCGGCTTTTGCCGACACTGCCTACAAAACCGCATACCTTGCGCGCCACTACCCCGCCCAATTCTACGCCGCGCTTCTAAGCACCCAGCCAATGGGCTTCTATCCCGCCCGAACCCTGCTGGTGGAAGCGAAGCGGCGCGGAGTAACTGCTCTTCCGCTTGACATAAACCGCAGCCAGGAAAAGTTTTCTGTGGAAGGCGAAGCCCTGCGTGTAGGGCTCATGCAGGTATCCGGCATCTCCTCCGACCTGGTCCGAGAGATTGTCAAGTCCCGCGAAGATGATGGCCCGTTCAGATCGGCCCTGGATTTCCTATGCCGCATCAAGGCGAACAAGGGTGTCATCGAGAACCTGGTTCTGGCCGGAGCCTTCGACTCAACCGACCCGAACCGCAAAGCGCTCTTTTGGAACCTCGGCCGCCTTGCAGGAATCGCCGCCTCCCGTCGCGCGACCGTCGATGCCGGAAGAACTTACGGGCAGGCGAGCTTGCTCAATGCTGAAAGGCCATTTATTGACCCCAAGGCCTACATGGGCTATTCCAGTGAGAACCTCCCCGACTTCTCTGCATGGGAGAAGTTCAAGCATGAAACGTCGGTCCTTGGATTTTGCACTTCCCAGCATGCCATGGAGTTCTTCCGCCCGGTGCTTGCGCGCGGAGGGATTTGGGACTCGCGCAGGATTCCATCGGCAAAGCAAGGGCAGGTCGTGCGCGCGGCGGGTCTCGTAGTCCGCCCGCACAGGCCTCCAACGAAAAGCGGTAAAACCGTTGTCTTTCTCTCGCTTGAAGATGAGTATGGACTTACAGACGTTACAGTCTTCGACAATGTGTACCAGAAGCAGGGCACCGTAATATTCAACAACCCTGCCCTAATCGTAGTAGGAACGATATCGCGTCGCGGAGATGGGGTCTCAGTCATAGCCAAGTCCATAGAAAGCCTGGGGAAAAGGTCGAGCCGCAAGTAGGCACGCTCGTTAGAGCATAGATCCCTTAGGTTCAAGGGCTTCCTCTGAGGCAGACTGCCTAACTTCTAGGCACTATCCGAAGGCAAATGCCTAATTCTTAGGCACCTCCCCGATTTCCGATGCGTTAATGCCTTTTAATGGATGTGCAGAATGCATAAGCCACTTTCAAGTCCGGAGGGCAACAGAGCTGCGAACCTCAAAAGCTACAGATCCTCAAAACGACACGACAGAGTCAAAGAGCCACAGGATCATAAACGGAATTTCGGGGAGCACGACCAGCTATGGATCACTCAATCTCCCGGGCTTCCAGGCAAGCAACACACCTGCGGGTCGCACTCCGCACTACTAGCAAGCTATCCATTAGTCCCAGTCCCCAACGCTGCCCTATTCGCCCTCTCCCACCCCGTTCTCCTCGCCAGACCGCCCCTCACCCCCCTCAGCCTCTGCACCAACGAACCCCATAACCTCCTCCCCCATCTCGGGGTCGAAGTCGCCCGCGAGCAAATCCATCATCCTGGCCTCAAACAGATCCAGCTCAGCTGCGGGAATCATAGCCGTCATTGCAACCCGCTCCGCATATTCCACATCATCTATGTCATACCCGGCTTCGACTAGGTAATTCTGGACTTTGCCCAAAGCCGCATAGTCTATGACGAAGCGTACTTTCCGCAAGAGCCTGACCCTTACGATGCCCGCTGCGTGCAGCCCGTCCCGGGCAACGGAGGAATATGCTCTCACAAGCCCGCCTGCCCCCAAAAGAGTGCCCCCAAAGTAGCGTGTGACCACAACTGCGCAATACTTTACCCCCTCGCGCAGGATAACCTCCAGCACAGGACGGCCAGCCGTTCCCGCGGGTTCGCCATCATCGCTGGAACGAACTATCTCATCATTCTCCCCGACGGCAAACGCATAGACATTGTGAGTGGCATCCCAAAACTCCTTGCGTATGGAATCTATGAAACTTCGCGCCGCATCCTCGCTCTCTACAGGGCGCGCGGTAGCAATGAACCTGCTCTTTTTGACAATGAGCTCCGATCGACCCTCATCCCGAAGGGTAAGATATTCACGTGCCATCATAATCACTCCTTCAACTATATAAAAGGGAATTGAGTCCGGCAGTAGAAGTAATGACTTGCAACCGGAGCTCATCAGAGCTTGAGGAGGCGAATTCTTCAGGTGCCTACAACAAGGTTATACTATGACGATCCTTATCTTAGTGATTTTGAATGCAACGTCCTGCGTTGCGAACCCTCCACTCGAAACTCCTCCCCCGCCCCTCTCTACGAGGCAGTCACTGACGTCACCGCATTCTATCCAAACTCCGGCGGACAACCGTCAGATCGAGGAGTCTTGGCCGGCGCTGACGTCGTCGACGTCGTCGAGCGAGACGGAGAGATAATCCACCTCACAGTGGGATCAGTTCCGCTCGGCCCCGCAAGTGGCCGCGTGGATATCGAGCGCAGGTTCGATCACATGCAGCAACATACAGGCCAGCACATTCTCTCGGCGGCATTCGCCAGCCTGTTTGGTCTCGATACCGTAGGATTCCACCTCGGCGATGAAACGGCAACTATCGATCTTCCCGCGCTAGAGATCAGCCACGATCAAGCGGCTGCAGCTGAAAGGCTCGCGTGCGAGGTGGTCTTCCAGAATAGGCCTGTTACGGTCAAGTTCTGCAGGCCTACTGAATTAGATGAATCACAGCTCCGGAAATTGCCAGACAATGCGAACAGCATTCGCTTAGTCGATATCCGTAATTTCGACCTCAACGCTTGCTGCGGCACGCATGTGCGCGCCACCGGTGAAGTTGGGCTAATAAAGATAATCGGTACTGAACATGTTCGTAACGTCACCCGTGTCGAGTTCGTCTGCGGGCGAAGGGCCTTAGCCGACTACCGGTGGAAAAACGATGCAGTACACCTCGCCGCATCCAGGCTTTCAATTCACGGCAAAGAATTGCCGGAAGCGATGCTTCGCCTTCAGAACCAGATCCGCCAGGGGCGTCGCGGTCTCGAAGAGGCCTTGGATAGGCTCCGGGATTACGAGGCAGAGGAGATATACTCAACTGCTGTTCCTCTGAACCCGTCAGGCATAAAAGTCATCGCGCTCACAAGCCAAAAACAAGACATCGAAGCCGTGCAGGCAGTGGCCCAGAAGCTCTGTCACAAGCCAGGAGTCGTCGCTCTTTTTGGCTGTGCCGATGAGAAATCAGCCAATCTAGTCTTCGCCAAGTCAGATGATATTCCCCTCGACATGTCCGAACTTCTGCGTCAGGCTCTTCCCGCCATCGATGGAAAGGGCGGTGGCATGCCGGCTTACGCACAGGGGGGCGGCAGCAACCCCGGCGGAATATCCGAAGCCTTGGCCTTGGCTGCAAATCTGGCAAAGGACGCTCTGCATAGGCTGGCGGTCCTGCCTCGGTAACCTCTGACAGTCGGTCAGGTCGGAACCAGCTACGCTCTGATCGCCATCAGATTGCCTGATTCGTACCGGCGAAGCCCGGCGCGAAACAGGGCCTTCGCCACTATTGCACTGCAAGCGGCAAAGGCTATCAGCCCCGCAAAAAGCGTCCAGCTGAAATTACGTAGCAGCTCGACTGGGACATATGCAAAAAAGCCGACCGGTATTGCCGAATAGAGCAACGCCCGGACCGCGCCCTTAAACAATGATCCAGGATAACCGGAGAACGTCACCATAGCCTGGGCCAATTGGGCGCCGACAGTCTGGGCGTTTCCCATCAAAAAAGCAAGGCTTCCTGCGACCGTTACGAAACTGGCGTACACCGTCGCCGCTGCAAGACTTGTAGCCAAGAAGAGAATTACCCTCTGCCACGATGCGGGGGTAAACACCATGAAGGCCGCGATCCCGAAAGCCATGTCGCCAAAGCCCGATATGTCGGAACGGCTAACCAGCATGTGGAGTAACGGGTCTTTCGGCAATAGCAGGTAATAGTCGAGCTGCCCTCTGGCAATGAGTTGCGGAATACGATGCAAATTTCCGAATACTGAAACATTCAATCCGAACGCCAGCGCTACAACTGACTGCATCGTGATAACATCACGAAATGTCCATCCCGCTATGTCAGGCACACGGCTGAAGATCAACCACCAGAAAAAGAGCAGCATAAAGTCGTTTACGGTCATGAGAGTAACCTGAGAGATAAAGCTCCACCTGTATTCCATAGCAGAAGCAAGGTTGAACTTGAAATGCGCGCAAACAAAACTGACCGTTTCGCCCAGGGCAACCCTGTCCACTCCGGCCTTCCCTCGAGCCACCCTATCCCCCGTTGACATTGATCCTCTTCACCCCCAAGCCATAGAGGCCGAAAGTCAGCCCCACCATGACAGCAATCCACCCCAACTGCGCCACAACAATACGCCAAAATAGTGCAGTATCGTACTGCACAAAAAGCCGCGCCGGCGCATAAAGCATGTACGAAAAAGGCAAAACCCGAGCCAGGCGCGCTATCGCGGCGGGATAGACCTCCATAGGCGCAAAGAGGCCTCCCAAAATGAACAACAGCTTAGTGTATATCCATCGGAAAGGCATCGTGTCTTCCACCCAAAAGGCGGCAAGAGAAATGCACATGACCATGAAGAAACTAAGGGAAAAGGCCAGCACCGCGCTGACGGCCACCTGCGGCATGTGTGCCAGATCGAATCGGGGCGGTCCCACTGCAATCAGCGCTACCAGCGATCCCACCGCTACGTTAATGATCAGTCTGAGTAATGTATCTCCCCAATACACAGCAAACTTGAACAGCACATAATGGCAGGGCCTGCCTATCAAGTACGCGATTGAGCCAGTCTTCACTTCTTCATCCGCTTCCTGCTCGATTCGGGCTCTTCCAAGCATGATCCCTTCAGTTACAACCATGTACCAGACTAGCTCCCGAGCTCCCAGCCCCTCAATGGCAAAATGCCCGCCTCCGGCCAGTGTCGTCCAAAGCTGCACAAATACAAAAAGAATCAAGACATAGAAAAAAGAGCCTGCAATTACATCCATGATGTAGGCTGCCCGGGAGCGAAAACTTATCCCCGCAATGCTCAAGTACTTAGCCACTCCCATCACTGGCCCCTCCAATACTTCCAGCATCCCCTCGCAGGTATATCTCGGCTATTACCTGCTCCGTGGGTGGGTCAGATATGGTGATGTCCTCTATGCGCGAATGCCTCATCAGTTCACCTAGCACCGCATCGATCGACGTAATCTCCGAATCCACCGACATCTTCATGTTGGTCCTCTTATGCTTCAGAACTGTGACCCCATGCATATCAAGACGGCTGATCGGATCTGAAAGCCTTACCCGCACTATCTTGAACTTGAGATAGTCACGCTTGAGCGTGGAGACAGCCGTGTCCAGAATCAGCTGGCCATGGTTGATTATCATCACCCTGCGGCACAGTTCCTCCATGTCGCTCACATCATGCGAGGTAAGAAAGACCGTCACGCCTTCTTCCTGATTCATGGCGCGGATAAGCTCACGGATCCTCCTCTTCGCCACTACGTCAAGGCCAATAGTGGGCTCATCCAGAAAGAGGACTTTGGGCCCGTGCAAAAGCGAGGCCGCGATCTCGCACCTCATGCGCTGCCCCAGAGAGAGCTTCCTGACTGGAGTGGACATTGTCTCACCCAGCTCAAACATGTCTGCGAGCATCGACATTCGCAAGCGACAGACACTTGGCGGAATTTCGTAGATTCTGGCTAGCAGGTCAAAGGTGTCGCGGGGCGGCAGATCATACCATAGCTGCGATCTTTGCCCGAAGACTGTTCCGATTTCCCTTGAGAGCAGCTGCCTGTCGCGCCAGGGAACTATACCCAGAACAGCCGCCTTTCCGCTTGTGGGATGGAGTATCCCGGTCAGCATCTTTATTGTAGTCGACTTGCCTGCTCCATTTGGTCCAATGAATGCAACCGTCTCCCCCTCGTCCACTGAAAACGACACATCTCTAACCGCCTCAATCTCCTTGAAGCTTGGAGAGAAGATAGCCTCCAAGCTTCCCGCCATTCCGGGCCTCTTCTGCTTCACAGCAAACGTCTTCCCCAATCCCTGGACAGCGATTACCCCCACATCCCCCACCTCCTAAAAGAGCATACTAATTTGAGCAGGCCTGAATATCGATGGGCCAAGGCAGACTCCAACACAGGAAAAACATATAGGGAGGCAAACTCTTTGAAAAACCCAGACACCCGCCGCAGGGATGAACTGACACCCACAGGGGCAAACACCTCGCGCAGCTTCAAATGCGGCCAATGTGGCGTCATGTATTCCGCATCTGACGTTCTCGGATCTACGCAGCCAAGAGGAGGAAAGCGGAAGAAAGACGTTGCCGCCAGCAGGAGCCCAAAGCGTTCCCGCTCGGAAAGCCCCTCAGGATGCATGACCTGCCCCAGTTGTGGTTTTGAAAACTGCGTAGGCGATGCAACGATGATTGATGCATCTAACGAAGATTACTAGTTACTGCCATTTAGGGAGACGCCCGGGACTTTCTCAATCTCCCGGGCGTCACGTCTGCCAAACCCGGGGGGCTAACCCCCCTTCATGCAAACTGCGCTGCTCGCTACAGCCGTCCTCCCCGAACGGATATGGACTCCGCCTTCCAGCCGAAGACCCCGGTTATCAGCGGAATCCCGAAAGGCTTATACTCCAGCACCAGAGGGTTCTCGATGTTGTTCCATATCACCAGCTGTCCTTTGGCGCATTTGAATGCGGGAACATAGACCCGTCTCCCATTGAGTTCAATGGGATACAGAATCTCTTCTTCCACGCGCAGGTCACCTGCGAAAACTCCAGTAATGCTGAAGGTTCCCATCTTGAAGTTGTACGCTACCTTCCCTGTACGAAGCTCGCGCAGAACTTCCCGGGATATCCAGGGTGCCGTCCAATTCGTCTCCTCAGGATCATTGCCTCCGTAGAGTGGGCCAAATGTCCGTCCGCGTTCAAGGCCTGTAATCCTTCGCGCCGTGGGAGTAGGTGTAGTTTCATCAGCCCGAGGCCACACCCAGCTAATTTCGACCTGCTTTGGGTACTGGGCCGACTGCACAGTCACTTGCCACTTCGAGCTCGTCGTAGCCTTGCCAATGAGCCTCTGGAATGACACGTGCATGCCTGCATGTATCCGGTACTCCGTCTTCACAACCTCATAGTCACCAGGAACCTGGCTTACTGCTGACGCTCCTATCGACGGTGCTGCCTCGACTCGGGGCCCGTCACCGCCTCCGGCAAACAGCACACACATAACAGCCAAGCATAGCACAGCTAGCAAAGTCTTCGTCTTCAAACCCATCTCTCCTTGAGGAATCATAGTTGCAGCCTGACCAAAACAAACTCAGTCATTGGCCAAACGTATCTGGGGATGTGCACAAATGTGCGAGCCTATACCCCATCTCTGTAGACGAACTCTCCCCCCACCATGGTTCCAACTACACTCACATCGCAGATCTCGGTGGCAGGGACAGCGAATATGTCTGTCGACAATATGGCAATATCCGCATACGCTCCCGGAGCTAGAATCCCTGAGCCAGGCTTCCCGCCTGCAGCCATCGCAGGGCCTACAGAGTAAGCTCTCACAGCCTCTTCTACCGTAAGCTTCTCCTCAGGGTACCAGCCTGAGTCAGGAGTTCCATCCAACTGTCTTCTGGCAACAGCGCCGTAGATGCCTCGAATAGGATCTGGAGTCTCAACTGGCGCGTCGGAGCCAAAGGCAAGCGTCGTTCCGGCCTTTGTCAGGCTGCGGAAGGCATAAGCCCACCTGCTTCGCCTTCCCCAATACTTTTCGGCAACAGGAATATCCGAGAGTATGTGAACCGGCTGCATCGAGGCTACGACTCCCAGGTCTGCAAACCTGCGAACATCCTCCGGATGCAGGAGTTGTGCATGTTCTATCCTGTGGCGGAGACGGCGTACAGCACTTTCCTCTTTCACGCTCTCGAAAATATCGAGCACATCTCTGTTGGCGCGGTCGCCAATAGCGTGTATCGAGCAAGACAAGCCTGCCAGCACCGCCCTTCCTACCAGTTCAGCCAATTCCTCCTTGGGCGTTACGGCAATCCCGAGATTCTCCTTGTTGCCTTCGTAAGGCCTTAGCAGATAGGCCGTTTGAGAGCCAAGAGCGCCGTCGGCGAAAAGCTTCACCGGCCCGATCCTCAACCATTCATCCCCAAATCCAGTTCCGAGCCCGAGGTCGATCGCATCGTCCAGGTTCTCCTTTGGGATTGCCTGCGTGACACGGAGTTTCAAGCGGTCGGCGTTTCGCAAAGCCTGCAAGGCCTCGAATGCTGACGCATCTTCCATGTTGTGAATTCCTGCAATTCCAAATTTATGAAGCTCTGCCTGGCCCTTTTCCATAGCCAAAGTCACTGCCTCGAATGTAGGTTCCGGAATCACGCGGCCCACCAGGTCAATAGCTGATTCTTTAAGGACTCCCGTCGCCTGTCTGGAACCTTCCTCCCTTGCTATCTCGCCCCCCTGGGGATCAGGAGTATCAAGGCCTATACCTCCAAGCCGCAATGACATTGTGTTCACCCAGAGGACGTGAAGATCTTTGCTGAAAAGCGCTACTGGATTCCTAGGGGCAACAGCATCCAGGTAAGAACGATTCGGCAGTTTCCCCTGTGGCCAGTCGTTCTTGTTCCATCCCCATCCCACCACCCACGTGCCTGGTTTGGCACCTTCTACAGCCTTACTAACGCGAAGAGCCGCGTCATGAGGATCGTGTGCACCCTCAAGATTGACCGAAGCCTGGCACATTGAATAGAACCTGAAATGTATATGAGAATCAATGAAAGCAGGAACCAAGGCCTTTCCTTGAAGGTCAATCCTGTCAAAGGTGTCATCAGTCATGGAAGTAACATCTGATTTGGAGCCAACGGCAATAACACGCCTTCCCACACAGGCCAGAGCCTCACAGAACGGCTGGCGTGAATGAGCGGTGTACACTCTCCCTCCCGTGAACAAGTATCTCTTCAAGAAGCTCCCTCCCAGCATTCCTCGGGTGATTGACTATTTCATCAGTCTTTTCGCTTCTCCTGCCAAACGCGCTTGGAGAAGGAGTCAAAAGAGACGCTATAGAAGTAATAACTGTCATGGATCAACTACCCCGACGACCTCTACACCTGACTTGAAATAGAGCGTCGCGGGCGAAAGGGTGATTGTTTCTTGTCCATCGACAGACTTCTCGTAGTGGGCGCAGGGCAAATGGGCTCTGGGATAGCACAGGTTGCGGCCCAAACCGGGCTGGAGGTTGCTCTAGCCGATGTATCAATGGATTACGCACAAAAGGGCGTAGATCGCATAGCCCGAAACCTCACCAGACAGGTGGAGAAGGGGCGAATGACGGAAGAGGACAAAACCCGGGCACTATCAAGAATCAAGTGCGCGCCTGATTACTCAGCAGGCAGCGACGTAGACCTGGTCATCGAGGCAATTGTGGAAGATCCGAGCGTGAAGTCGAAGCTCTTTACAGAGCTGGCGTCCATATGCCCTCCTGAGGTCATATTCGCATCGAACACATCTTCAGTATCGATAACGGCCATGGCCCGTGATTCAGGGCGCCCCGAGCGTTTCATCGGCATGCATTTCATGAACCCCGTCCCTGTAATGAAGCTTGTGGAAGTCGTGCGTGGCCTGGCGACGTCGGATGAAACATGCAACACCATTGTTGACCTTGCAAAGAGAATGGGCAAAAAGCCTGTTGTAGTCGCCGATTCGCCTGCCTTCGTCGTAAACAGGCTGGCCATTCCAATGATAAACGAGGCCGTATTTGCACTCTCGGAAGGCGTGTCAACCGCCGAAGGAATAGACACCTGCGTGAAGCTGGGGCTTAATCATCCCATGGGTCCACTGGCACTGGCAGATCTGATCGGTCTAGACACTGTGCTTTCCATCTTGGAAGTGATGTTCACAGAGACCGGAGACCCCAAGTACAGGCCATGCCCACTCTTGCGAAGGATGGTAGCCGCAGGCAGACTCGGACGCAAATCTGGCCGCGGTTTCTATGAATACTCCTGATTCAACTCTTCTGTTTGGAGGTAATAAGCCTTGAGCCAAGACTTTGTGAAGTTGAAATTTGACGATGGCATCGCCATAATCACAATATCCCGTCCGGCATCGCTCAACGCCCTCAACAGCTCGGTCCTGGCTGAGCTCGACTCGGCAATCGCTGAAGTCAGAGAAAGTCCTGCCGCGCGTGCCCTGATCATCACTGGAGAGGGCAGCAAAGCCTTCGTGGCCGGGGCCGACATCGGAGAGATGGCAGACCTCACCCCTGACGAAGCTGTCGCCTTCTCCCGCCGCGGCCAGGCTGTTTTCAGCGCCATAGAGCACCTGCCGATTCCCACGATAGCGGCTGTAAACGGGTACGCCCTCGGAGGAGGATGCGAGCTGGCGCTTGCATGCGACATACGGATCTCCTCAGAGAATGCCCGCTTCGGCCAGCCTGAGGTCGGCCTGGGGATCATACCTGGGTTTGGAGGCACTGTCCGCCTTCCGTTGGCAATCGGGCGTTCCCGCGCTGCCTACATGATCCTCACAGGCAAGCTGGTTTCGGCCAAGGAAGCACATGAGATGGGCCTTGTGGCCGAGGTCGTGCCCTTGGAGTCCCTGCCCTCCAGAGCGGAGGAGCTGGCAAGGGAGCTAGGCGCGAAGAGCTATGTGGCTGTCGCGTATGCGAAACGCATGTTATTCCCGGATGACGAGGCGCTTGCACGCGAAGCCCGTCGATTCGGCCAATGTTTCGAATCCGGTCACCCAAAGGAGGGAATGTCTGCCTTCCTGGAACGCAGGCCTGCGAAGTTCTCGGACTGAAACAGACTTGCTCTGAAGAGTGGGCCTGCTGACCGCTAATCCGGTTGCCGGGCAAAGGAATGGACGAACCTATGCAAAACGACAGAAGTTGCAGATCACAACGGCCTACAAGACATGCACGGATTGAACGACTGACTATGATCCCGAGTTCAGCTGTGGCCTTCGTCACAGCCATTGCAGTCATGCTCTTCGGCCTCATCTCGAGCGTATCGAGGCCGGCGGCTTGCGCAAGTAGCGCAGAGAGCATGGCCGGTATTCTTTTGTCCAACTCCATTGTGAGGCCAATCGCAGATGGCGCAACCTTCGAGCGAATGACGGCATTGACTTCGGCTGGATGGGTCCAGATGTCAGTGATGCGCGTGGACCTATCTTCGCCAAGTATTGCTGTGGGGCCCGTCCTGGCTGACGGTGTATTGACATCCCCAAAGAGCGTTACGTCTATCGCCAAGGAATGCGGTCTCGTTGCAGCGATCAACGGCGACTTTTTTGACATGGGCGCAACTTCGGCCCCCCTGTCACTACTCGTCGCAGACGGACAAATAATCCGCTCCCCGCGAAAGGATTCTGATTTTGCTTCGCTTGTGATATTCGAGGACGATACAGGTCTTGTTGGACAGTGGACATGGAAAGGTGTTCTCAAAGGCCCAAACGGCATCGAAATCACCCTTGCCGGACTGAATGAGATATCTGTTCCATCCAACCTCGCCGTCTTGTACGACCATCACTGGTCATGGGAAAGGCGGCCCGGAAACAGCGATGTGCATCACCTTGCCATAAGGGAAGGAGTGGTAGAATCCTTCTCCGCCGGATGGCCTGCACCCAAATCCTCTGCCTCTCCAAATGGCATGAATGGGTCAAGCAGCGCTCCTACTCCTGGCGACCAGCCTGGCGCCGACGGCACCGCTGGCTCCTGCACCGATGCGGACGCTCAAGCCCCTGAACTATCCAATGACGAGCTCATCTACGTAGTCCTCAGAGGGCATTCGGCCCAAATCGCCCAGAAGCTCTTGCCTGGAGATCCTGTCTCAATCGAGGCAACGCTTGCGCCCACAACACCGGGAATCCTATCTGCCTTCTCTGGAAAGCCCGTGCTTGTCGAGGATGGCGCCGTCGTTTCCGGCCTGTGGGCGCACACTGGAATCCAGTCCTTGTTTGCCGCTCCACGCACTGCCGTAGGCCTCACAGAGGATGGCAAGACTCTGATCATGGCAGTAGTCGACGGTCGACTGCCTGGTGCAAGAGGCGTTACCCTTAGGGAACTGGCCGAAATAATGATCTCACTTGGCGCTCACGAAGCCCTCAACCTCGATGGCGGAGGCTCTTCTACCGCGGCCATTCAAGATCTCATTACTGGCCGCGTAGTCCTTGCTAACCGCCCTTCAGGCGGCGCGCAGAGGCGGGTGCCATACGCCATAGGTGTATGGCACACCGCATCACAGGCCGCAGAAGCAGACTCCGAGGATGGCGGTAGCGCCTTCGATGACAACCAATCTGCTGCCCGGATACCTGCCTTCATCTCGGTCTCGGTGGAGTCCGAACGCCTAACCGCCAATGTCGAAGACCTTGGGGGCGCTGGCAGCGACGACGCAACCGAGCGTACACACCTTGGATCTTTTCCTTCTATTGAGGCCGCAGTCATAGGAGGTCCCACGTTTCTTGCGGGGTCTGAAGTCTCATTGGATGTGCATTCGAACGCAATTCTCACAGCTGCCGTCTACGATTCATCAGGCCAGCCCATGGATCCAGACAATATCCCCGATAACGTCGAGATTGTCTGGGAAATCACTCCGCCCAAGAACCTGCGAGGCATACCCCTACCCGAAGAGCTGTGGTCCGTATCGGAAGACTCTTTCTCTGCCGTCTTGTTCTGCGGCACCCCTGGCAGATTCATCATCACAGTCAAGGCAGTAGAGGCTGAACAGGAGCTCGCCTCAGGAGAAGTGGCAGTGCAGCCCGAAACGCCCATAGGCGAGGGCTCGCCGTTGGCACAGACATCCCTGTCAGTGCGAACTGTTGATCAAGAGAATGCAATCGTGCCGATGGCCATAGGCACCAACGCAAGGATGGTAAACGAGGCTTCCGTGTGTATTGCACTGGTGGAGGATTTCGAAAGCGCAATTCCCTGGGTTGGAGCAGCATCCTCGCCCTCGGTT
Source organism: Bacillota bacterium (assembly GCA_028709305.1). Classification (GTDB taxonomy): domain Bacteria; phylum Bacillota; class DTU025; order DTU025; family DTU025; genus UBA10085. Next base: position 41,237 of record JAQVXE010000002.1, read on the forward strand.
GGCTGCGTGGTGGAGACTTTGAACATGGAAACTTCGGAATCCGAGTGCCCGCCCCCGGTTGCCAGCGAGGCTGGCAAGCTTCCAGAGCCCGCAGGAATGGCTCTTGCCATGGACTATGATCTGAGGGCTCCGGAACAGACGCGAGCAGCGTATGTTAGGCCTCCCCGCCCTACTCTGCTTCCCGTCGGGACCTCTGCCATCTTGATGTGGGTGTACGGCGACGGGGGAGGCAATTGGCTCCGCGCAACAATTCGCGATTCTCATGGAAAGGAAACTCCTATCGATTTCCCCAGGATTGATTGGGTAGGCTGGAGAGTCGTGGAGGCCTCCATTCCTGCGGCGCTCGTTCCCCCATTCCATCTGGTACAAGTATATATTGTCGAGTTCAAGTCTGAGCTTAAGAGCGCCGGAAGAATCGTCATTGACAACGTATCAACCCTAATGGCCCAGGTTGGCCCCCGCCCCCTTGACCAGGATATTGAGAAACTTCTGCATTCAACCCCCGGACGCCATGTCGTGAGGATCGACGCGGCAAGGCGGCCGCTGCCATGGCAAGACATGCTGGCCGAGTTTGAACACTTCAAGGCATCCGACGAAATAGAGCTGGTCGTGGTGCTACGGGGACCCAATGCTGTGGATATCGACTCCCTAGAGGCTGGAGAAGCATTCCGCGATCCCCTTGAAGCAGAGCTGCTCATGGAGATCCTGAAAAGCCTGGCTGACGGCGCGACTTCAGTAGTGCTTGTTCAGGATGCCCCTGCCACTAGCATGTTGGCTGGTATGCTAGGCGCTGGCCGCAACATGGAGGCATTCATCGATGGAATTCAGGTCATCTGGCGCGAATCAGAGCTTGAGGCGGAGAATGGGTCTGCCTTCCTTCGTGGCAACTAACCCCTCGTGCAGCGCATGCTAGTTCAAAGCTGCTGGGGTATCCGCCGAACAGGGCAACACAGCTACACAGACCGTCCGCCAGTTTGCGCTCTGCCCCTCCCGCGGCCAAATCAACCAATCTTGGCACCACACCCCCCCGGGGATCTAAGAAATGCAAAAGAGGAACAAGCCATGATGATGGCTCATTCCCCTTGTCTTCCATGTCTTCAGCAGCCAGCGCCATGGGCTGCTTGAGCCCATGAATGTGGCCACAGACAAAGACTGCACAATATCGTAAGGTCGCCTTTTACCTCTTGGAGAACTGAGGTGCCTTTCGGGCCTTCTTCAGGCCGTACTTGTGCCGCTCCTTCATGCGTGGATCGCGTGTGAGGAGCCCTGCCTTCTTCAGAACTGTCCTGAGTTCAGGCTCGCCTTCAGAAAGTGCCCTAGCTATTCCATGACGTACCGCTCCGGCCTGCCCACTTAGCCCGCCACCTGATACATGAATGGCAGCATCATACTTGCCGATAGTATTCGTCACTTCAAACGGCTCTCGTGCAAGCAGCTCCAGAGTCTGGCGTCCAAAATACTCTTCACTAGGCTTGCCGTTGATTATGATCTTCCCAGTTCCCGGCGTCAGCCTCACACGGGCCACTGAGCACTTGCGCCTTCCCGTCGCGGCATACTGCAACTGCGCCACAGAGTAATCCCCCTTCCTCGCCCGCTTATACGGTTATTTCGAGCGGCTCAGGCATCTGCGCCGCATGCGGGTGCTCCGATCCCGCGTAAATTTTGAGCTTTTTAGACATCTGTCTCCCAAGCCTGTTCTTGGGGAGCATGCCAACTATGGCCTTCTGAACCGCTCTTTCAGGCCTGGTCGAAAGAAACTCTTCGTAAGTCATCTGGCGAATCCCACCAGGGTATCCTGTGTGCCAGTAGTGAATCTTGGTCTGACGCTTGTTCCCCGTCAGGACTACCTTATCAGCGTTGATGACTATCACATGATCGCCCACGTCCATATGAGGAGAGTAGATCGGCTTATGCTTGCCCTTGAGTATCTTAGCTACCTCGCTCGCGAGCCTGCCCAAAGGCTTGCCTTCAGCATCTACCACGTACCACTTGCGCGATATCTCCCCCGCCTTAGGCGTGTATGTGCGTGACATCAGGTTCCCTCCCAGCTTCAACTGCTCTTCTGAGTATCATCAGTGGTTCCGGGGTTTGGCGCCACTGGTACAAAACTCACCAAGCAATTTTAATATAGCCTAAATAGACTGTCAAGGAGAGGCGAGACTGCCTATGGGTTCCGGATAGGCTACCTTTACCAAATAAAGGCCGTCCGGTGGAGCAGTCGCGGGGCCAAGTCTTCTATCTCGCGACTCAAGCAATTGTGCCGGACCATCCGGGTCCATCCTTCCCATTCCCACCTCTAGAAGCGCCCCAACTATGGTGCGCGCCATCTTGTATAAAAATCCGTCCGCCTCGATCTCCACAACCACCAGGTCAAGTCCTAGGGACTCCCAACTCTCATGCCAAACCTCAAGCCGGCGTATGGTGCGAACACTGGTCTTCGCCGACGACCCTCTGGCAGCAAAGGCCGAGAAGTCATGCCTTCCTACAAGCTGAGCACCGGCTGCTTCCATCGCCTCCACCGCCTCTTCAGGCAATGCATTCCTCGTAGGCAGAGCTCTGCCCGCAAGCAATGCGCTACCGGTGCGCGCCGCCGGGATCCTTGCGGCCTCAGGCATAACCAAATACCTGTATACCTTCCACAGCGCATCGAAACGCGCGTTGAAAGCTTCCGGAACCTCAAAGGATCTCACTATCCTAATGTCGTAAGGCAAGATCGGGTTCAGCGCCGCAGCGAACCTCTGAGCAGGGATTCTGGAATCAGTCTTGAAGTTCGCTACCTGTCCTAAGGCATGGACCCCGGCATCCGTTCGGCCGGCGCCCACTATCCTAAGTCTCTCTCCAGTAAGCCGGAGTATTGCATCTTCCACAGAGCCCTGCACCGTGCGCACGGGCCGGTTTTTCCTTCCGCAACCAGCCTCAGGTTGAAACTGAAACCCCTGATATCCCGTACCCACATACTCCACTACAATGCCAATGTTGCGCATCTCACAACGCCACCGCCACAGCCACAGTATACGCTCCCGCCACAATCAGCACTGCTAGATCCTCCCCGCTGAAAGCCAATTCCCTCAGGCGCGTCCTGCCTTCGCCACCCCTATAGCATCTGGCCTCCATCGCCACCGCCAGCTCGTCAGCTCTGCGAAAAGCACTTACGAAGAGCGGCACGAGAATGGGTATCATAGCCTTGGCCCTCTTGGCAATGTTGCCGGATTCAAAGTCAGCACCCCTCGCCATCTGCGCCTTCATGATCTTGTCAGTCTCCTCCAGCAATGTCGGTATGAAGCGCAGCGCAATAGTCATCATCATTGCAAGCTCATGGGCGGGCAATCCGAGACGCGCAAACGGCGCAAGCAGGCGTTCCAGCCCATCCGTAAATGCAATTGGAGACGTAGTCATGGTCACAATCGATGTGGCAAGGACCAGAAGGGTCAGCCTGACAACGGTAACAATCCCTAGCCTCAGCCCTTGATCAGTTGCTGTGATTCTTCCGATGCTGAACAGCGCCTCTCCTGGATCCATAAACAGATGTAGCACGAAAGTGAGCACCATTATGAAGGTAAGCGGACGCAAACTTCGGAAGACCAGCTTGACAGGTACCCCCGAGATTGCGATCGCAAGGACAATGGGAACTGCAAGCAAGGCATATGCCAAGGGATTGCTTACCACGAAAAGCACGATGATTATCCCAAGCGACACCAGCATCTTTGTCCGCGGATCAAGCCTGTGCATAAGAGATTCCCCAGGCATGTACTGGCCGACTGCTGCATTGGCGAAGTTCATCTTCCACCCCCCCCACATGGAGAGTCAGATTCGCCCGCCATGCCTGATGCAGCAAGAAGCGATGGCAGCAAAGCCTCTGATGCCTCATCAACTGTGATCACATCAGTCGGGAAGTTATGCCCCCGCCTCGCAAGCTCTGCCATGAGGTCAGTGATCTGTGGAACACCCAAACCCATCTCCACCAGCTCATCGCGGCGCTGGAACACATCGCGCGGCCGGCCATCCATGGCTATCCTGCCGTCCTCCATAACTACCAGCCTGTTTGCGAATCTTGCAACATCCTCCATGCTATGGGAGACGAGAACAACTGTGTACCCGTGTTCATCGTGGAGCGCCTGAATCTCCCTGAGAACATCCTCCCTGCCCCGCGGATCCATACCAGCAGTAGGCTCGTCCAGAATCAACACCTTTGGCCTCATGGCAATGACGCCGGCTATTGCGACACGTCTCTTCTGTCCGCCCGACAGCTCAAAAGGGGATCTCTCCGCGAATTCATCATAGTCGAGGTCCACAATGCGCATCGCCTCACGGACCGCATCATCGACCGCATTGTCCGACAGGCCCATGTTCCTGGGAGCAAACGCGATATCAGATGCAACAGACTCCTCAAAAAGCTGATGCTCAGGGTATTGAAAGACCAGGCCTACTTTTCTCCTTATGTCCCTCAACGCAACGCCTTTCTGCCAGATATCCTTCCCATCCACGAATACATGCCCTGAATCAGGTCTCAAAAGGCCGTTGAAATGCTGGACGAGCGTGGACTTTCCAGAGCCGGTCCTGCCTATGATCGCTACAAGCTCTCCTTCGGCAATCGACAATGTCACGTGCTTAAGGGCCTGACGCGCCAGGGGCGTGCCACGCATGTACGTATGACATAGATTTCGAACTTCAATGACTGTGGAGCTCACTTCTGCACGGCCCCCTGCCCAAAAGAGTCCCGATGTCATCAGCCATTTCCTCAACCGTAAGCGGACACCTCGAAAGCGCCACGCCGGCCGCTTGCAGCTGGCCGGCTAGTTCTGTGACTTGTGGCACATCCAAGTCCAGTTTACGCAATGTTGCCGGCTGCGAAAAGACCTCCCGGGGCGTTCCCGAGAGGGCAATTCGCCCCTCTTCCATGACGATGACTCGATCTGCATACACAGCTTCATTCATGAAGTGTGTTATGTGCACTATCGAAATTCCCTCATCTGAGGCAAGGCGGCGCACTGTGCGCAGTACTTCAGTGCGGCCCACTGGATCAAGCATCGCAGTGGGCTCATCAAGGACGATGCATCTGGGTCTCATCGCAATCACGCCTGCTATGGCTACTCGTTGTTTCTGACCTCCCGAGAGCATATGGGGCGCAGATTTCTCATACCCAGTCATGTCCACAAGCGCCAGCGCTTCATCTACGCGTCGCCTTATTTCGCCTGGCTCAACTCCAAGGTTCTCAGGTCCAAAAGCCACGTCCTCTTCTACAGTGGTGGCCACTATCTGATTATCAGGGTTCTGAAACACCATGCCCACCGTCTGCCGGATCTCCCACACCCAAGACTCGTCTTGGGTGTTCATCTCGAACACATAGACGTTTCCGCGGGTAGGAACTAGCAAGGCGTTCATATGCTTAGCCAGCGTAGACTTGCCTGAGCCGTTGTGTCCGATAACAGCCACAAATTCCCCAGGCCAGATCTTCAGGCTAACGTCGAGAAGCGCCTCTACCTGCTCCTGGTTACCACCATCGTAGGCATAGCTCACATTCTCGACGTGCACTACGGGCTTCATGCTACATCACTTCTTGGCTTTGGCCGAGCCAGCGATTACGCTGCTGCCGGGCATGTCAACCAGCTCAATAATGGCCAGCGGCGCACCGTCTCCGCGTCTTTGGCCAAGCTTGATTATGCGAGTGTACCCGCCCGGTCTATCAATGCTCGCAGGCCCAATCTCACCAAACAGCCTTTGCAGCGCTGCAGGATCCGTCACGTAAGTGGCTGCAAGGCGTCTATTATGAAGATCATTCGTCTTTGCCCATGTTATGAGTCTTTCAGCAATTGGGCGTATCTCTTTTGCCTTCGCTTCAGTGGTGATCATCTTGTCGTGTAGAAACAGCGACGTCACCGAGCCCCGGAAAAGAGCACGCCGCTCCTCCGCTGTACGGCTGAGCTTTCTGCGGCTCATCTGCGCTCTCCTCCCTTACACTACTCTTCAGGCTGTCGCAACGACAGCCCTAGCGAGTCAAGCTTCTGCTTGACTTCTTCAAGCGATTTGCGTCCCAGATTCCTCACCTTGAGCATTTCCTCTTCAGTCTTGTGGATAAGCTCGTCGACGGTGTTTATCCCGGCCCTCTTCAGGCAATTATACGATCGCACCGAAAGATCCAGGTCTTCGATGACCATCTCGAGCACCCGATCCTCACTCTCGTCCTCGGGTTCCGCTTCAGGCTCAACCTTTACTTCCGGTTCAGTGAGACTGACAAAGAGCTTCATATGCTCATTCATCATCGAAGCCGCCATGCTGACAGCTTCTTTCGGAGTGACAGTCCCGTAAGTCCACACTTCGAGAATCAGCCTATCGTAGTCGGTAACCCCGCCTACTCTCGCATTCTCAACGGTGTAGTTCACCTTTTCCACCGGAGTGAAAATGGAGTCCATGGGTATTACACCTATGGGTTGCTCAGGCCTTTTGTTCTTCTCGGCCGGCACATATCCCCGGCCGGGCTCAACTACGGCCTCAAGCGATAGGACTGCTCCGCGCTCTTCGGTTTTGCCAGTATCCTCGTTTACAGCCTCAACCATGCCCAGGGTAGCAATGTGAAGTTCGGGGTTGAGTATGTCTATTTCAGCATCTGCCTCAAAATCAGCAGCTACAACGTCACCAGGGCCCTCAGCATTGAGCCGAATGACCTTGGGAACATCCGTGTGCAATCTTACAAGAAGGCTTTTGAGGTTCAGGATGATATCTGTCACATCCTCGTAAACCCCGGGAATAGTCGAGAACTCGTGCAACACCCCATCGATCTTGACCGAGGTGACTGCAGCCCCGGGCAATGACGACAGAAGGATCCTGCGCAATGAGTTGCCCAGAGTTATGCCGTATCCCCTTTCAAGAGGCTCCACGACAAACTTACCATATCGGTCGCCATCCTCCTGGCAATCGATTCTAGGCCTTGGAGATTCAATCATAGCGCGCTCAGCACCCTCCTTCCCATTTGGGGCAGCATTACCTCGAGTACAGCTCGACAATCAAGTGTTCCTGGATATCCAGGTCTATCTGATCCCTCGTCGGAACTGACAAGACTTTACCGCCCAAACGGTCCTCGTTGACTGAAAGCCATGCGGGCACAGTTACGGGGCCTGCTTCGGCAAGGCTCTTGAAATGCACCAGGTTCTTGCTTGCCGGCCTCACGGATATCTCATCACCCTCACGCAGCTCATACGATGGTATCGATACTCTCCTGCCGTTTACGTATATGTGTCCATGCCTCACCAGTTGCCTGGCTTCCGCCCTGGAGGCACCCAAACCCAACCTGTAGACGACATTATCGAGCCTGGTCTCTAGAATAGCAAGGAGGTTCTCGCCTGTAATGCCTCGTCTGCGCTCGGCCATGTCAAAATACCTTGCAAACTGCGCTTCGTGAACGCCGTATATCCTTCGCAACTTCTGCTTCTCGCGGAGCTGCAAACCATATTCGCTGGTTCTTCTTCTTCGCTGTCCGTGCTCTCCCGGCGGGTATCCCCTTCGGGCAACAGCACACTTTTCGGTATAACACCTATCTCCCTTGAGGAAAAGCTTTGCTCCCTCACGTCGGCACAGCCGGCACACTGATCCGGTATATCTCGCCATTATCGCACCTCCTGTTCGCCGGGTTATACGCGCCGTCTCTTAGGCGGCCTGCATCCGTTGTGCGGAATCGGCGTAACGTCTTTTATCATGCTCACTTCTAGCCCGGCAGCCTGGAGCGACCTGACTGCGGCCTCTCGTCCACCCCCGGGACCCTTTACCAACACTTCGACTGAGCGCATCCCGTGCTCAATAGCACCACGCGCAGCGGTATCCGCAGCCTGCTGAGCCGCAAACGGCGTCCCCTTGCGTGAGCCCTTGAAGCCCATGGCGCCAGCGGATGACCATGACACAACCGCTCCTCCCGGATCGGTAATTGTGATTAACGTATTGTTGAAGCTAGACTTGATATGGGCTATGCCAGTCTCGATATTCTTTCGCTGACGTCTCCTGGGCCTTGCCTGTCTCTTTGCCATCAGTTTTCCTCCTCTCCGCAACGCGCCATGCTAATTATCTCTTCCTGCGCCCGCCAATAGCCTTCTTGGGGCCCTTGGCTGTTCTGGCATTCGTCTTAGTTCTCTGGCCCCTTACGGGAAGGCCTCGACGATGCCTGAGCCCTCTGTAAGAGCCTATGTCGACAAGCCTCTTTACGTTTTGGGCCTCTTCACGGCGCAGGTCTCCCTCTACTTTATATCCTCGGTCAATCGCCTCACGCAATTGCGTGATCTCAGTCTCAGTAAGATCCCTAACCCGCGTGTTCGGATCAATGCCCGTTTCCGCCAGGATCTTCTGGGATGACGTGAGGCCAATGCCGTATATATAAGTCATGGCTACCTCTATCCGCTTATCCCTTGGAAGGTCAACACCTGCGATTCGCGCCATGCTACTCTGCACCTCCTAGCCCTGTCGCTGTTTATGCGTGGGGTTCTCGCAAATAACTCTGACGCGGCCTTTTCTCTTCACTATCTTACACTTGTCGCACATTTTCTTAATGGACGGTCGTACCTTCATGCCTAACCCTCCTACTTATATCTCCACACGATCCTGCCGCGAGTCAGATCGTAAGGCGATAGCTGAATGGTGACTCTGTCACCTGGCAGAATCCTGATGAACTTCATGCGCATCTTGCCCGACACGTGCGCCAACACGGTGTGGCCGTTCTCAAGTTCAACCTTGAACATGGCGTTTGGCAACGGTTCAACAACTGTGCCTTCCACCTCTATGGCATCTTCCTTTGCCATAACTAAGCATCCCCCTCCTTCCCGTCTTGAGGTCTGTACACTCTCAAAGCCGTAACAAGTTGCTCGTCGGTGACTGAGTTTCCAGCCTCGAGCGCGGTTCTTATATCCTCGTCTACCTGCCTCGTAACTATAAGGTGCTTGACATTTTTCCGCTTAGGCTCGCTCACCTTGTGAGTGTCGCCATCAGCGATGCAAGCGTAACCATTTTCCTCAAGGCCGACTATGACAAAGAGCCTGCCCTTATCCCTGCCCATCTTGGATATTACAAACTGTCCAAGCAACGGACTTCCGGATGACAACCACTCTACACCTGCCTTGCATGCTACGGAAGAGTCAAAACCTCGGGGCCATCGTCAGTTATGGCCACAGTATGCTCAAAGTGGGCCGACAGCGATCCATCCCGCGTACAAGCGGTCCAGCCGTCATCCATGACTACTACCTCATGCACTCCGGCATTAACCATCGGCTCGATCGCCAGAACCATTCCAGACCTGAGCCTGTGCCCCATGCCTGGTGGCCCAAAGTTGGGAATTTGAGGGTCCTCGTGCATGTGTCGCCCGATGCCGTGGCCGACGAAATCCCTTACCACTGAAAACCCGTTGGCCTCCACATGTTTTTGAATGGCATAGCCGATATCCCCCAAGCGCATCTCAGGCCGCGCCATCTCTATTCCGGCCTCCAGAGCCTCCCGCGTAACCGTCATCAGCTTCTCTGCCTCCACTGAGACACTTCCTACTGGAAAGGTCACCGCCGCGTCCCCGTGGTAGCCACCGAGGATGGCTCCACAGTCAATGGAGACTATGTCTCCCTCAGCCAGCGTGCGGTCTCCGGGAATCCCATGGATGATCTCGTTGTTTACCGATGCGCAGATCGACGCCGGATACCCTCGATACCCTTTGAAGGACGGCACTCCGCCTCGAGAGCGTATCATGCCTTCCGCAACAGCATCAAGCTCTCGAGTACTCGCACCTGGAACTACATGCTCGCGTAATTTCTCCAACACCTGTCCGACCAAAGACCCTGCTCTTCGCATCTGCTCAATCTCAGCCGAAGTCTTTAGAATGATCATAAGCTACACCCTTCAAACACACGCACTATGCGCCTATGCACCTCATCGGGATCTCCCGTTCCATCCACTACAGCGAGGCTGCCCTCAGCCGAGTAGTAGTCCCTGAGAGGTTCCGTTTGCGTCCTGTAGGTCGCAAGCCGCTCCTTCACCGTCTCCGGAGAGTCGTCCTTCCTCTGCACAAGAGCGCCGCCGCACTCGCACGCATGTCCTGGGGGCGGATTCCACTCTATGTGGTACACACGCCCACACTGTTGACATATCCTGCGCCCAGTCGCCCTTCGTATCAGCTCTTCTTCTGGAACCTCAATGAGCACCACTACATCTAGCTTCACGTCCTGGCTCGCAAGTATCTCGCCAAGCCCTTCCGCTTGTGGAACCGTCCGAGGGAATCCGTCAAGCACGAAGCCTAACCGGGCGTCTGCTTCCGCCAGCCTCTCCCGGACGATACCCATTGTTACGTCATCTGGAACCAGCTTCCCGGCTTCAATAAACCCCCGGGCCTGCTGCCCAAGGTCAGTCCCTGCCGCTATCGCGGCTCTGAACATATCCCCTGTGGATATGTGCGGGACTCCAAACTCCGTTCCAAGCCTGGCAGCCTGAGTCCCCTTCCCCGCACTGGGAGGTCCCATCAGTACTGCACGCATTATCTGACGCACTCCCATCCTGTAAGGCATTGTGAAGCGCTTACTTCAAGAAGCCTTCGTACTGCCTCATTATTAGCTGAGCCTCGATCTGTTTCATCGTATCGAGCGCAACTCCCACGACGATCAGCAGCCCTGTGCCGCCGAACGTCACAGTGTTCGATGTGAGTCGCCCTGTAATGTTTGGCAGAAGCGCTATGATGGCCAGGAATATCGCGCCAACAAAGGTCAACCTCGTCAACACGCGGTCGAGATACTCAGCCGTAGGTCTGCCCGGCCTGAACCCTGGAATGAATCCACCGTACTTCCTCATGTTATCGGCAACTTCCACCGGGTTAAACGTTATGCCCGTATAGAAGTAGGCGAAAAGGATTATCAAACCCACATATACGATATTGTAGGCCCACATATTGTTCATGAACGCCCTGACTCCAGGCGCAATCCCAGGTATGAACTGAGCCAACGTGCTGGGAAATGCCAACACCGATGAAGCGAATATGACAGGTATGACGCCCGCCTGGTTCACTTTGATCGGTATGTGGGTGCTCTGCCCTCCGTACACACGCCGCCCTACAACTCTCTTGGGATACTGCACCGGAACTCTGCGCTGCCCCTCACTCATGGCCACTACGCCAATTATAAGGGCCAAACTCATCACTACATAGACCACCGCAAGCACCGGACCGGCTCCGCCCGACTTTGCCAGGCTCACAACGTTCCTAACATTGCCTGGAAGCTGCGTCACGATACCGGCAAAGATGATCAGAGAGATTCCATTGCCGATTCCCTTTTCGGATATCTTCTCGCCGAGCCAGATCACGAACGCCGCGCCAGCAGACATGCTCAGAATCACAAGCAGGGTCCAAATTGCCCCGGGGCGAATTGCCTCCTTGAACATCGCTGAATACCCATATGCCTGCAACAGAGCAAGCCCAACAGCGGCATATCTCGTGTACTGCGAAATCTTCTTCCGTCCCTCCGGGCCCTCTTTCGACAATTCCTCAAGCGACGGAATGACGACTGTGAGCAATTCCATGACAATCGACGCGGTAATGTAAGAGCCCACGTTGACCGCAAATACCGACAATCTCTGCAGGCTGCCTCCGGAGAACATGTCAACTAGGCCAAGAAGGCCACCGCCTGTTTCACCCATTATCGACTGGAACACCTCTGCGACCTTGGCCGTGTCGACGCCTGGCGCCGGTATGAAAGAGCCAAGCCTGTACACGAACAAAAGGAACGCGCTGTACAGAATCTTCTTTCGAAGATCCGGCACTCTCCAAGCGTTTACGAGCGCTGCCAGCACCTATACCACCTCCGCGGAGCCTCCCGCCGCCTTGATCTTCGACATCGCGCTCTCGCTGAACTTGTCAGCACGAACAGTTAGGGACTTTGTCAGCTCTCCATCTCCAAGAACCTTGACGAGAACGTGCTGCCCTTTCACAAGGCCCTTTTCACGGAGCGTATCCCCGTCAACCTCTTCGCCGGCTTCAAAAACCCGCTCAAGGTCGCGAATGTTAACCACTGCGTACTCAACCCTATACTTATTGGTAAAGCCCCGCTTCGGCAGCTGCCTGTAAAGCGGTGTCTGTCCACCTTCAAACCCCGGCCCCTTGCCCCCGCCTGAGCGAGACAGCTGGCCTTTGCTTCCCCGTCCGGCAGTCTTGCCGTGCCGGGAACCTGTGCCTCGACCTACTCTTTTAGAGGCACGCCTGGCACCGGCCGCAGGCTGTAGTTCATGCAATTTCATTGCTGTACCCCTCTCAGTCGATCTCAGTAACCTCGACCAGATGACTTACTTTGCTGATCATGCCCCTGATAACAGGGTTATCATCGTGTTCAACCGTCTGGCCAATCTTGCGGAGCCCCAGAGAGCGCACGGTGGCCCGCTGGGCTTCGGGTCTGCTGATGGTGCTCCTCTTCAATGTAACAGCTAGCTTCTTTGCCATCTTCCGACCCCTCCTACCTAGCAAGTTCCTCGACAGACTTGCCGCGTGTCCGGGCCACCTGCTCCGCGGTGCGCATGGACTGCAAGCCAACCAACGTAGCATTGACCATGCTCATTGGGTTATCCGACCCAAGAGACTTTGTGAGTATGTCGCGGTAACCTGCGAGCTCCAGAACGGCTCTGACCGCGCCCCCCGCAATGACCCCCGTTCCAGGGCCGGCGGGTTTAAGCATAACACATCCGGCAGTGGATTTCGCGGTCACTTCATGCGGAACTGTGGTGCCGACGATCGGAACCGAAATCAAGTTCTTCTTGGCGTCGTCAACGCCCTTCTTTATGGCCTCCGAAACCTCGTAAGCCTTCCCAAGCCCAGCCCCTACATGTCCATTCTCGTCTCCTACGACGACCAGCGCTCGAAAGCTTCGTGTTCGACCGCCCTTAGTCACTTTGGACACGGGGTTGATGCTAACCACTCTTTCCTTAAGATCCAGACTATCAGGATTAATCTTTGCCATTTACTGCCCTCCCCCCGCCTTAGAACTCCAGGCCGCCCTTGCGTGCGGCATCAGCCAACGCAGCCACTCTTCCATGGTACAGATTTCCGCCACGATCGAATACGACCTTGCGAATTCCCTTCTCTATGGCTCGTTCAGCTGCTACTCTGCCCACTTCCTCCGCCGCAGCGATGTTTCCGCCATACCCCGCCTTCGCCCTGATCTCAGGCTCCACTGAAGACGCCGACACCAGAGTGCGGCCTACCGTGTCATCGATTACCTGAACGTATATATGGGCATGGCTACGAAACACAGACAGCCTCGGGCGTTCGGCCGTTCCGAGAACGTCCTTCCGAACGCGCTGGTGGCGGCGGGCTAGGGCCGCTCTTCTGTCAACCCTTTTGTACATTGCACGTGGCTCCTTTCATTCTGCCGTGAGCTGCTGGACTTAGCCGATGCCGATCTTGCCGGCCTTGCCAGCCTTCAGCGCAACGCGCTCGCCCGCATATCTGATGCCCTTGCCATGATATACTTCGGGCTCCCTGACAGCCCTTATGATCGCAGCGGTCTGCCCAACGAGCTGTCTATCTGCACCTTTAACCGTAACCTTGGTCGCAGATGGAACCTCTATCTCAATGCCTTCCTCGGGGACTATCTCTACAGGATGCGAGTAGCCCACCTGGAGCACCAATGTTTTGCCTTCCTTAGAAGCTCTATATCCGGTCCCTATAATCTCCAGAGACTTCTCAAACCCCTCTGTAACACCATGCACCATGTTTCCGATAAGTGAACGAGTCAGGCCATGCATGGCGTTGTCGGTTCGACTGTCGGACGGACGCGTTACCAGGAGCTCGCCTTCTGCTATCTCAACGCTGATCCTCTCAGGAATCTCATGCGACAGAGTGCCCTTAGGCCCTTTTACAGTAAGCATGCGCCCATCCAACTTGACCTCTACATTCTTGGGAACCGGCACTGGCATCTTGCCTATTCTGGACATACCTACACCACCTACCACATGTAGCAGATGACTTCCCCGCCAAGCCCAGCTTCCCTTGCCTGACGGTCTGTCATCAGCCCACGAGATGTAGAGATTACGGCCGTTCCCAGGCCGTTTAGGACCTTCGGGACCTCATCCTTCTTAACGTAAACCCTAAGGCCGGGCTTGCTTATACGCTTGAGGCCGTGTATGGTCCTCTGTTTGCTCGGTCCGTACTTCATGTAGACCTTGATAACGTCGTATTTCTCTCCCCGAGTGACCTCAAAGCCACGGATGTAGCCCTCATCCTTCATTATCTCAGCAAGGTCTGCCTTCATCCGAGACGCCGGTATCTCAACGACCTCATGGGTCACTGTATTCGCGTTACGTATTCTTGTAAGCATATCCGCGATCGGGTCTGTCAACACCATCGTCCTCTACCTCCTCTCGTGGCGTGCCCCTGCTATCACCAACTCGCCTTGGTCACGCCTGGGATTTCTCCCCTCGAGGCGAGAGTTCGGAAGCAGATCCTGCACATCTTGAATTTGCGCATATATCCTCTCGGCCGCCCGCAAATCGAGCACCGGTTGTACTGCCTCACTTTGTATTTCGGCTCTCTTTTCCACTTTTCCACAAGCCCCTTCCGCGCCATATCTTACCCTCCTTACTGCAGCCTAACTGGTAGGCCCATGAGTTTCAACAGCTCAAGGGCTTCTTCATCCGTCTGCGCACTGGTCACTATCGTGATATCCATGCCACGGATCTTGTCTACATCATCATACTTTACCTCAGGGAAAACAAGCTGCTCCTTGAGACCCAGAGTATAGTTTCCGCGCCCGTCGAAGGCGTCGGGTGAGACTCCTCTGAAATCCCTGATCCTTGGAAGAGCAATATTGAACAGCTTATCCAGGAAATAATACATCCTTGCGCCACGGAGCGTTACTTTGCAGCCGATCGGAACTCCGGCACGCAGCTTGAACGCTGCGATTGACTTCTTCGCCCGGGTGATTATAGCACGCTGCCCGGTAATCTCAGCCAGTTCGTCGGCGGCCGCGTCAAGCGCCTTGGGGTCCACAATGGCGTCTGATACGCCTCTGTTGACGATGACCTTCTCAACCTTTGGAACCTCCATGACGTTCTTGTATTCGAACCTCTGCATAAGCGCAGGGACAACTTCGTTCTCGTATTTCTCCTTCAGCCGCGGAGTCGGCGCCTCCATATACTTGACCCCCTCTCAGGCCTATCCACTATCCTACTTCTTGTCTAGCTTAGCCCCGCACTTCTTGCATACTCTTACGGACTTGCCAGACTCCTGCAGCTCCATTCCAACCCGTGTGGGCTTATTGCACTTGCTGCAGACTACCATGACTTTGCCCAGCGCCACAGGTGCAGGTTTGTCGACAATGCCGCCCTGTGGATTCGCAGTGCTCGGGCGGGTATGCCTCTTCACGATGTTCAGGTTCTCAATAATAACCTTCTGCTCGCGAGGGAAAACCCTGAGCACCTTCCCTCTCCTGCCTGCATCCTTGCCATGGAGAACCATGACAGTGTCGCCCTTCTTGACCTTCTTTACAGATATCGTCATTCTGTCCACACCTCCTCGCAACCGGGATTCCCCGTAGCCTAGAGGACCTCCGGAGCAAGCGAAATGATCTTCATGAAGCTTCGATCACGAAGCTCGCGCGCCACAGGCCCGAAGATTCGCGTGCCCCTCGGGTTGTTATTATCGTCGATAACGACTGCCGCGTTCTCGTCAAATCGTATATATGTGCCGTCGGGCCGCCTAAGCTCCTTCTTGGTGCGGACGATAACAGCTTGCACGATCTCGCCTTTCTTGACAACGCCCCCGGGCGTAGCCTCTTTGACAGTGCCAACTATGATGTCGCCAATGCTGGCATACCGCCGATTTCCGCCGCCCAACACGCGAAAGCACATCACTTTCTTAGCGCCTGTATTGTCCGCTATATTCAGTACGGTCTGGGCCTGAATCACAGAGTGTTCCTCCCTTCAATAGGGCCCTCGTTACTTAGCCTTCTCTACTATTGCCACAAGCCTCCAACGCTTATCGCGTGAGATCGGCCGGGTCTCCATCACGAGAACCTTGTCGCCTACCCTGCTCTCGTTATGCTCATCATGCACCTTCACCTTGCTGCTTCGACGCACGACCTTTCCGTACAATGGATCTCTGTAGGCGCGCTGCAGTTCCACCACTCGAGTCTTGTCCATCGCATCACTTACTACGAACCCGACTCTCTCTTTGCGTTCATGCCTCGCAGTCTCCATGACCTGGCCTCCCCTCTACCCTCGTACAATTCTGAGCTCGCGCTCCCTCATTTCCGTCCTTACCCTGGCGATGTTACGCCTAACATCCTTTATCCGATGCGGGTTATCCAGCTGGTTTGTGGCGAGCTGAAACCTGAGGTTAAAGAGTTCCTCCTTGAGGCCTTCCAGCCTAGTATCGAGTTGCTCGGGCGTCATCTCTCTGAGCTCTCTAGCCTTCATCGGCTTCACCACCCGCTTCTTCTCTCTTTACAAACCTAGTCTTGATTGGCAGCTTATGACCTGCCAGCCTCATTGCCTCACGGGCTATCTCTTCGGTAACTCCGCCCATCTCAAACATGACCCTGCCGGGCTTTACCACTGCCACCCAGTACTCCGGTGCCCCTTTGCCGCTTCCCATACGGGTTTCAGCAGGCTTCTTGCTGACGGGCTTGTCGGGGAATATCTTGATCCATACCCTACCGCCGCGCCTAATGTACCGTGTCATGGAAATACGAGCGGCCTCTATCTGGCGCGATGTTATCCATCCAGGCTCAAGCGCCTGAAGGCCATAGTCCCCATGAACGACGGTAGTTCCCCGTGTGGCGACGCCTTTCATGCGTCCCCTCTGCTGCTTTCGGTACTTGACCTTCTTGGGCATCAGCATTTATCGAGCCCCTCCCCCCTGCCGAGCTTTCTCCGACTTCGACGGGAGAACGTCACCCTTGTATATCCACACCTTCACGCCGATTCTGCCGTATGTTGTCTTGGCTTCAGTAAAGCCATAGTCAATATCTGCTCTTAGCGTGTGAAGGGGAAGCTTGCCGTAACTGTATCCTTCCGTCCTGGCTATTTCGGCGCCGCCCAGACGACCGCTGGACTTCACGCGCATTCCTTGAACACCAAGCCTCTCGGCTCTACCCATCGACTGCTTCATGGCACGCCTGAAGGAGATTCTCCTCTCCAGCTGAGCCGCGATGTTCTCTGCAACAAGCTGCGCATCAAGCTCGGGGCGCTTGATCTCCATGATGTTCACTGAAACCTGTTTGCCAGTCCTAGCCTCTAGCTCCTTACGGAGTGCCTCTGCCTCCGAACCGCCGCGCCCAATAACCATTCCAGGACGGGCAGTGTGGATAGTGACTCTGATCCTGTTTGCTGCGCGCTCAATCTGTATCCGTGAAACGCTGGCAGCATAGAGTCGGTCCTTAATATATCTCCTGAGCTTCAAGTCTTCATGGAGAAACTCGGCGTATGTCTTATCTGCGTACCACGTAGATTCCCAGGTCCGGTTGATACCAAGCCGCAGACCTATAGGATTGACTTTTTGCCCCACACTCTAACCCTCCCTCTCTCTGAC
Organism: Bacillota bacterium; assembly: GCA_028709305.1. Taxonomy (GTDB): domain Bacteria; phylum Bacillota; class DTU025; order DTU025; family DTU025; genus UBA10085. Next base: position 58,761 of record JAQVXE010000002.1, read on the forward strand.
CACTACTGTTATATGGCTCGTGCGCTTGAGGATTTGGCTTGCCATGCCTCTTGCGCGCGGCCTTATCCGCTTGAGCGTAGGGCCGGCGTCAACATAAGCCTCAGCAACATACAGGTCATCCCTGCTGAGGTCAAGGTTGTTCTCAGCATTTGCTGCTGCAGACGCAACAACCTTACTTACCGGCTCTGCTGCAATGTGCGGAGTATACCTTAGAATGGTCAGGGCTTCATCAATGCTCTTGCCGCGCACCAGATCCACAACTCTGCGAACCTTCTGTGGCGACATGCGCACGTAACGCGCAATCGCTCTCGCTTCCACTTGCCCCCGACCCCCTACTTCCTCGTTATTTGGGTAGGCTTATCTGACGACAACCTATGGCCCCTGAATACTCTGGTTGGAGCGAACTCCCCAAGTCTGTGCCCTACCATGTCTTCCACGATATATATCGGAACATGCCTGCGCCCATCATGCACAGCTATTGTGTGGCCAAGCATGTCTGGCGTAATCATTGACGATCTCGACCAGGTCTTTATGATCTCTTTCTTGCCGGCCGAATTAAGTCTTTCGACCTTTTCGGCCAAAGCCTCATGGACATAAGGGCCCTTCTTCAGCGATCTGCTCATGTGTTGGCGCGCCTCCTTTCAGAACACACTTCTTACTTCTTGCCCCGGCGACGGACTATCAACCTGTCAGAAGCCTTGGGCTTGCGCGTCCTGTATCCCAAAGTCGGAACTCCCCACGGTGTGACTGGGCTCTTCAGTCCAATGGGCGACCTTCCTTCGCCGCCTCCATGTGGATGATCCACAGGGTTCATTGCGACTCCGCGAACGCTGGGCCTTCTGCCCGCCCATCGATTCCGCCCCGCCTTTCCCAGGGAGATGTTCTCATGCTCTACATTTCCAACCTGGCCCACAGTAGCCCGACACTCGCACCGAACCATCCTCATCTCGGTGGAGGGCAGCCGAAGAGTGACGTATCCGCCCTCTCTTGCCATGATCTGGGCGCTAGCCCCTGCTGATCTGGCAAGTTGTGCGCCACGTCCGGCTGTAAGTTCGACCGCATGCACAACTGTTCCCACTGGGATGTTGGCAAGAGGCAACGCATTGCCCGGCTTGATATCAGCGTCAGGGCCCGACTCTATGATGTCGCCGACCTTCAGCCCAAGGGGGGCAAGGATGTATCGCTTCTCGCCATCCGCATAATTGACCAGAGCAATCCGTGCGGACCGGTTAGGATCGTATTCTATGGACGCGATTCTGCCAGGAATCCCATCCTTGTCGCGCTTGAAATCGATAACACGATATGCTCTCTTGTGGCCGCCACCCCTGGCTCGAACGGTCAGCCTGCCCTGAGCATTCCGACCGCCGCTCTTCTTAAGCGGAATTACCAGCGACTTTTCAGGCTTGGATGAGGTAATCTCCTCAAACGTGGCCACCGTCATTTGCCGCCGTGCCGGCGTCGTGGGTTTGAAACTTTTGACTCCCATCCCGCATACCTCCTTTGCGTGAACTTAGACCCCTTCGAAGAGCGGGATGGTCTCCCCGTCCTGCAAGGTAACGACAGCCTTTTTCCAGGCTGGGGTCATGCCCTCCGAACGTCCCTGCCTCTTCAGCTTGCCAGGAACCCTCATGGTGTTGACTGCAGCAACCTTAACTTCGAAGATGTCTTCGATAGCCCTGGCTATCTCGATCTTGTTCGCATCATACTTCACTTTGAAAACGTACTTGCTATCCGCCGCCATGGCAGTGCTCTTCTCAGTGATAATCGGCTCCATGATAATGTCTCGCGAGTGTGCCATCACGCCAACGCCTCCTCCGCCTTTGAAACCGCTTCGCGCGTAAGCACTAGCGCTGGGTGGTTCACAATATCGTAGACGTTCAAGCCATCAACATGGAGAACCGCGGTCCCCGGAATGTTCCGAGTCGACTTCTCCACGACTTCGTTCTGCACGTCAGTTACCACGAGAGCCTTCGCGACGCCTATATTCTGGAACAGCGCCGCCATGCTCTTCGTACTCGGCTCAGAAAGTTCAATGGCGTCGATCACATATACTGCATTCTCCTGAGCCCTGGCCGATAGCGCTGACAGCAGCGCCAGCCTCCGAACCTTCTTCGGAATCCTATAGCCATACTCTCTCGGCTTGGGGCCAAACACTACTCCGCCGCCGACCCATACGGGCGACCTGCGCGACCCATGCCTGGCCCTTCCGGTCCCCTTCTGCCGCCACGGCTTTCGGCCGCCGCCCCGAACTTCGGAGATGGTCTTCGTGCTATGCGTGCCCGACCTTCTACTGGCAAGCTGAAGTCTAACAGCTTCATGCACTGCGTGCGTGTTGGGCTCTATTCCGAAGACGGCTTCAGGAAGCTCTACCTCTCCGAGCCTATTGCCTTTTGCATCGAACAATGGTGCTTTGGGCATCCCCTGCGCCTCCTTACTATGCCTTCGCCTTTACAGAATCCCGGACAGTCACAAGACCATGATTAGCGCCAGGGATTGAACCCCGCACCATCAGCAGGTTCCTCTCCGGGTCGACCTTTACGACCTTCAGTCCCAGGCTTGTCGTTCTCGCGCCGCCAAGCCTGCCTGCCATCTTTCGTCCCTTGAACACCCTGGAGGGGCCGGTCGCGCCCAGTGATCCCACTCCCCGATGGTAGTGGGAACCGTGCGACATCGGACCGCGACTGAAATTCCATCTCCTCATCGGGCCGGAAAACCCTTTGCCCCTCGAGATGCCAGTCACATCAACCAGGTCGCCTTCTGACCACTGGTCGACCTTGATCTCCTGGCCGAGCTCATAGGCATCAGCTGACTCTATGCGAAACTCCCTAAGATGCTTGCTAGGCCCTACATTAGCCTTAGCGTAATGGCCGGCCATGGGCTTGCTTATGCGTCGCTTGTCTACTGTGCCAAACCCGACCTGGATAGCTTCATAGCCATCAGTGGCTGTGTGCTTCTTCTGAACAACGTAACATGGCCCTGCCTCTATAACTGTAACCGGATGAACCCTGCCCTCTCCATCGAAAACTTGGGTCATCCCAATCTTTCTGCCGATTATGGCTCTGCCCACGCCTCACACCCCCTCATGGCCTACAACTTAATCTCTATGTCTACTCCTGCCGGCAGGTCAAGACGCATCAAGGCGTCGATGGTCTTGGGAGTAGGCTCCAGAATGTCTATCAGTCGCTTATGAGTCCTCATCTCAAACTGCTCACGAGAATCCTTGTCGACGTGAACAGAGCGGAGAACAGTGTATACGTTCCTTTCCGTCGGAAGAGGGACAGGTCCCGAAACATCTGACCCCATTCTCTTAGCAGTCTCCACGATTCTCTCTGCAGACTGATCCAATATCTTATGATCAAACGCCTTCAACTTGATCCGGATTTTCTCAGTTGCCACGTTGGCTCCCTCCTATTCGCCCGATTCCTTTAGCGGACATACTCCACAGAAGTTACTCCCACGGTGCCACCGTGCAGACAATCTCCCGCTTCATCGCAGATTGTGGGGGCGGGACTTCCCGCCCCCACAGAATCACAGTTTTACAGTTTTCCTCTTTTAGAACTGCGATAGACCTACTCGATAATCGACGCCACTGCACCGGCTCCCACTGTGCGGCCACCCTCACGGATAGCAAAGCGGAGTCCGGGCTCCATAGCAATCGGAGTAATCAGGCTGATTGTCATGACCGTGTTGTCGCCAGGCATCACCATCTCGGTGCCCTCAGGAAGCTGGACGTTTCCAGTAACGTCTGTCGTCCTGAAGTAGAACTGCGGACGATAGCCGTTGAAGAACGGAGTATGTCGGCCGCCCTCTTCCTTCGTCAACACGTATACCTGAGCTGTAAACTTCGTGTGCGGAGTGATAGACCCGGGCTTTGCCAGCACCTGGCCGCGCTCCACTTCATCCCTGTCAATGCCACGAAGCAAGCATCCGACGTTGTCGCCTGCAACACCCTGATCAAGGAGCTTACGGAACATCTCAACACCAGTAACAACCGTCTTCCTTGGCTCAGGCATGAGGCCGACTATGTGCACCTCATCGCCGACCTTGACAATCCCGCGCTCGACTCTGCCTGTGACGACAGTGCCGCGCCCAGTAATTGTGAAAACGTCCTCAATCGGCATGAGGAACGGTTTCTCGGTTTCGCGCTCCGGCTCTGGGAAATAGGCATCGATGGCTTCAACGAGCTTCCAGATCTGGCCGCACCACTCGCAGTCCTTCGAGCCGCATGAACACTCGCCAGCCTTCAGCGCTGACAACGGAACTACAGGAATCTCATCTCCTGGGAACTCATACTCGTTGAGCAGATCCCTGACCTCCAGTTCTACTAGCTCAAGGAGTTCTGGGTCGTCAACCATGTCTACCTTGTTCAAGGCCACCACGATCGACGGAACGCCAACCTGACGAGCAAGCAAGATATGCTCGCGCGTCTGCGGCATCGGGCCGTCAGCGGCTGACACCACAAGAATCGCTCCGTCCATCTGCGCAGCTCCGGTAATCATGTTCTTGATGTAGTCTGCGTGCCCAGGACAGTCGACGTGAGCATAGTGACGGTTTGGCGTCTCATACTCAACGTGGGACGTGCTGATCGTGATCCCACGAGCCTTCTCCTCGGGCGCCTTGTCGATCTTGTCAAAGTCCATGAACTCAGCAAACCCATTCTTCGCCAGGACATTTGTGAGCGCCGACGTCAGCGTCGTTTTGCCGTGGTCGACGTGCCCTATTGTCCCGATGTTAAGGTGGGGCTTGGTCCTTTCAAACTTCTGCTTGGCCATTTCTTTCAATCCTCCCTTGCATTCTCAGGACAAAACTCCTCGGTATCGCCGCATGATCTCCACAGCTAGGTTCTGGGGGATCTGCTCGTACCTGAGAAAATGCATTGTGTGGTTCGCCCTCCCCTGCGATAGTGACCTCACGGTTGTGGCGTAACCAAACATTTCTGCCAGTGGAACCTGCGCCCTTATGACCTGATTGGGGCCAATATTCTCCAGGGCAGTAACCTTGCCCCGTCGGGCGCCGAGATCCGCCATTATGTCACCAACATAAACCTCAGGAGTCTCTATCTCCACTCTCATGATTGGCTCCAAGAGCGCTGCTCCAGCACGCTCCATGGCTTCCTTGAAAGCCAAGGACCCTGCAATCTTGAATGAAAGCTCCGAGGAATCTACCTCGTGATAAGAACCGTCAACAAGCGCAACTGTCACATCAACGACTGGATATCCTGCGAGAACCCCTGTGCCTGCTGCTTCCTGGATGCCCTTCTCAACTGCGGGTATGAAGTCCCTGGGGATCGCGCCTCCCACGACCTTGTTTTCAAAGACGATACCGGATCCTCGAACCCCCGGCTCCAGCTCCAAAATGACATGGCCGTACTGTCCGCGTCCACCAGTCTGCCTCACGAACCTTCCTTCATGCCTCACTGGGCAGGTTATCGTCTCCCTGTATGCGACCTGAGGTTTGCCCACATTCGCCTGCACGCTGAATTCACGTAGCAGTCTGTCAACTATCACCTCAAGGTGCAGTTCGCCCATGCCAGAGATGAGAGTCTGACCAGTCTCGCTGTCCGTTCGCACCTGGAACGTTGGATCCTCCTCAGCCAGTTTCCCCAGGGAAACCGCCAAACGCTCTTCATCATGCTTGCTCTTGGGCTCTACCGCAACCGATATTACGGGCTCCGGGAACTCCATACGTTCCAGCAGAAGCGGTTCACGCTCGTCGCAAAGTGTGTCGCCGGTGGTTGTGTTTCTGAGCCCAACCGCGGCAACGATATCTCCTGTGGAGACGAGCTCCAGTTCTTCTCTGTGGTTCGCGTGCATCCTGAGTATGCGCCCGAACCTCTCGCGTTTCCCTTTGGAGGCATTGTAGATTGTATCTCCAACCTTCACAACGCCTGAATAAACTCTGAAGTAAGCAAGCTTGCCCACATATGGATCTGTCGCGATCTTGAATGCAAGTCCGCAGAAAGGCTCATCATCAGATGGCCTTCGCTCAACCTCATCGTCCTTGCCCGACGGATCAACGCCAACTATAGGCGGCACTTCCACCGGTGACGGAAGATAGTCAACAATCGCATCGAGGAGAGACTGCACGCCCTTGTTTCTGTATGCTGACCCGCACAGAACCGGAGTCAGCTTCGCCGAGAGGGTCGCTCTACGCAACCCGGCGACGAGATCTTCCGAAGTGATCTCTTCGCCATTCACATACAACGCCATTACATGGTCGTCGTTCTCGGCTACCATTTCCACAAGTCGCTCGCGCGCCTCTCTTGTGGCATCCTGCAGCTCCTCAGGCACCTCGGCAACCTGCCGATTCACTCCAAGGTCATCCATGTAGATGATAGCCTTCTGTGCGATCAAGTCAACCATCCCGGAAAACCGGTCCTCAGCTCCTATGGGAACCTGAACAGGCGCCGGCGTTCCCCCGAGTTTCTCACGAATCGCACGTACTGCCATGTCAAAATCGGCCCCAACTCGGTCCATCTTGTTGATAAAGGCTATCCTTGGCACTCCATATCTGTCAGCCTGCCGCCAAACCGTTTCCGATTGGGCCTGAACCCCTTCGGCAGCATCGAAAACAGCCACCGCGCCATCGAGCACTCTAAGCGATCGTTCGACCTCGACAGTAAAGTCCACGTGCCCGGGCGTGTCGATAATGTTTATCTGACAGTCTCGCCAGTCACACGTCGTTGCCGCGGAAGTAATGGTAATGCCTCGCTCCTGCTCCTGCACCATCCAGTCCATCGTAGCCGTGCCGGAATCGACCTCGCCCAGACGGTGAACCCGACCGGTGTAGAAGAGAATACGCTCGGTTGTTGTGGTTTTCCCTGCATCAATGTGTGCCATGATGCCTATGTTTCTGATTTTCTCTGGTGGCGTCACCCCAAGCATACTTCTCCCCCCTTACGTGTACTGGATCCCGTGGCTACCATCTATAATGTGCAAAGGCCTTATTGGCTTCCGCCATTTTATGCATTTCTTCTTTCCTCTTGACCGAAGTTCCCGTGTTCTCTGAAGCGTCAATGATTTCTGAAGCAAACCGTTCAGCCATGGTCCTCTCCGGCCGCCTCCTGGCATTGCCAACTATCCACCTATAGGCAAGCGCCTTCCGCCTCTCCGGCCTTACTTCCGTTGGCACCTGATAGGTTGCGCCTCCGACTCTACGGGCTCTGACCTCTAGCACTGGCATGACGTTCTTGACAGCACTTTCAAACACGTCAAGAGGTTCCTTGCCCGTTTTAGCCTGGATGATCTTTGCAGCCTCGTAGAAGATCGACTCGGCTACGCTCCTCTTGCCGTCGAGCATCAGCTTGCTTATGAGCTCGGAGACGAGCACGCTACCGTAGATCGGATCCGCAACTGCCTGATGCTTGACTATTGTACCTCGCCTTGGCATCACTCACCCTCCCCTCGCACACTCGGCAACATTCATTACTTCGGGCGCTTCGCGCCATACTTTGAGCGGCCCTGACGTCTATCTGCAACTCCAGCAGCATCGAGAGTGCCACGAACGATGTGATACCTGACTCCAGGTACATCCTTTATGCGGCCGCCTCTGATTAGCACAACTGAGTGCTCCTGGAGATTATGCCCTTCACCAGGAATGTACGCTGTGACCTCAAGTCCATTAGTCAACCTAACCCTAGCAATCTTCCTAAGAGCCGAGTTCGGCTTCTTCGGTGTGGTAGTTCGCACTACGGTACATACTCCCCTGCGCTGCGGAGCGCCCTTCCCGTAGTTTAACCTTCGGCTGAGGGAATTGTACTGGTACCTTAGGGCTGGCGACGTCGCCTTTGCCTTAGACTGCTTACGGCCCTTTCTCACTAGCTGGTTAATAGTCGGCACAATCACCCACCTCCTTCCCGTAGATTCAGACACTGCAGACACAACATGCCCCTTCCACCCAGAGATAGGTGCAAGGGACACTTTCTACTCATGCAGTATCGCGGCAGAAGCCGCACCCACATCAATTCCGCATGCCTTGCCTAGTTCTTCCATGGTATCAATCATGACAATGGGAACGCCGTTTTTTGCACAGAGCGCTTTGACGTCCCGAATAACATGCTCTTCAGCATCGCTCGCGATATACACTGCGCTAACGCACCCTTTCTCCAAAGCCCTTACCGTCTGCTTCGTGCCGATGACTCGAGTTCCGGCATCGGCAAGCCCTTGGTTCATGGGTGGTTATCGCTCCCTTCGGCATATCTTTTCACGCGCCATCCTTAGACGCTCAGACAGTTTTATATTTTACCATCAGGCCCTGGGCCTGTCAAGGGTGCAATCCACGCTTTTCCGAGAAGCGCCGTTCTCGGATCGCTGGCGCGACCCCTGGGTTTCAAGGACAAGCCGCACATCGCTGACTGACTGTCAGCAACGCGCGGCCAAGCTACCCAATTCCGCACGTCAATTTCTGATTCGCCTTACGGCTGAGCCTGCGAAGCAGACTCGCTAAGCGCCTCGGTAATCTCCTTGCCGAGATGCTCCGCAAGCGGCGCTCCAAGTGAATCCGTCCGCGCGCGGGAGCCTGAAGATGCAGCTTCTTTGAGGTCACGCCGGGCCTTATCGGCACTTGCGACGTCTCGTTCAACCTCCCTGGCAGCTTCCGCTGACGCCAGGACCTTGATGTTGCGATATCTTGGCATTCCCGTACCTGCTGGCACCAGCTTCCCTATGATGACGTTTTCCTTCAGCCCTATGAGTTCATCGCACTTGCCCTTCATCGCAGCATCCGTAAGCACCCTCGTAGTCTCCTGGAATGACGCCGCCGACAGGAAGCTGTCAGTCTGCAGTGACGCCTTGGTGATTCCGAGAAGCGCCGGCTTGCATGTGGCCGGCTTCAGCCCGTTTTCCTCTGCCTCAGCATTGGTGTCTTCGAACCTGAAGATGTCGACCAATTCCCCGGGGAGCAGATCCGTATCTCCCGGATTCTCCACCTTCACCTTGCGCATCATCTGTCTGACTACTACCTCAATATGCTTGTCATTTATCTCAACACCCTGTGAGCGGTAGACATCCTGCACTTCTCTGACTACATACTGCTGCACAGCTACTGCCCCGCGGATACGCAGGATGTCGTGGGGGTTAAGCGAGCCTTCGGTAAGCTTCTGGCCCGGCTCCACTTTCTGCCCCTCTCGAACCTCGAGCCGCGCGCCGTATGGCACTGAGTATTCGTGAGCCTCACCTGATGGCTCAGTTATGACTATCTTGCGTGATCCCTTTGCCTCCACTATGCTCGCTTCACCGGCGTGCTCAGTGATTATGGCAAGGCCTTTCGGCTTTCTGGCCTCAAAGAGCTCCTCAACTCGAGGCAGACCCCTGGTGATGTCGTCGCCAGCAACTCCGCCTGTATGGAATGTTCTCATCGTCAGCTGCGTGCCGGGTTCTCCAATGGACTGCGCGGCAATGGTGCCGACGGCTTCGCCGACTTCAACAAGGTTGCCCGTTGCAAGGTTCCGGCCATAGCATTTGACGCACACGCCATGGCGGGTCCTGCACTTCAGAACCGACCTCACAGTCCACGACTGGTAACCCCGTCGCTCGATTTCATCAGCCTGATCTTCGCTGATCACATGGTTTATGGCAACAATGACTTCGCCAGTTTCTTCATCGACAAGCTCCTGCAGGCTCACACGCCCCGTGACCCTCTCTGCCAGGCTTTCTATGACCGTGTCGCCTTCTACGATTGCCGAGACATCGATGCCTGCGTCAGTGCCGCAGTCATCCTCCCTCACGATCACATCCTGGGCGACGTCCACCAAGCGCCTGGTAAGGTAGCCCGAGTCGGCTGTTCTGAGAGCCGTGTCAGCCAGGCCCTTCCTGGTTCCGTGTGTAGAGATGAAATACTCCAGCACATTCAAGCCCTCTCTGAAGTTAGCCTTGATTGGAACGTCAATGGTCCTGCCTGACGGGTCGGCAACGAGGCCGCGCATCCCTGCAAGCTGATTAAGCTGCTGGACATTGCCTCGTGCGCCCGATGTGGCCATCATGTAGACTGGGTTCAACTCGTCGATCTCGAACTCAACACGTTCTTCGTTCCCAGCCTGCCTGGCCTCCTCAAGTTTCCTGGCCATCAGAATATCAGGGCGAATCTCCCTCATCATCGCTTCCTGGACATTCTCACGCGCCTCAGTCCATACATCAATTATGAGGCTGTATTTTTCGTCCTCTAGAAGCAGCCCTCTACGGTACTGCCCCTCTATCTCCTCAACCCGAGCATCAGCACCCCTGATTATTCTCTGCTTCTCGTCGGGCACTGCAATGTCCCCTATGCCCACTGTGGTCCCTGATATGGTAGCATAATGAAAGCCGAGATTCTTCATTGCATCGAGCACATCGGCAGTCATTGCGTTACCATACTTTCTCCTGACCACACCCACCAGCTTGCTGAGGAAGCCCTTAGTGGAAGGCTTTCGCTTGCGGTCGGCATTGGCCTTCTCATATTCCCAGAATGACATCCCTCTCGGCAGGAAGTCTCCCGCGGTCAACGCTGAGTCGAATGTGGACTCCGCAGAGTTAATGTAATGGAAGTCGTCAGGGAATATGTCGTTGAATATGAGCTTGCCTACAGTAGTTACAATTCTCCTCGTTCCAGCTTCTTCAGCGCCCATGACCAGCTTCGACTCTGGCATCCGCACAACAATAATGGAATGCAATGCTACTGCCCCAGCGTTGTAAGCTGCAAGAGCAGCCTCCGGGCTCCCGAATACCTTGCCCTCGCCCTTTGCGCCCGGACGCTCGAAAGTCAGATAGTAGCAGCCAAGAACCATGTCCTGAGTTGGAGTCGCCAGTGGGCCGCCGTGCGCCGGAGACAGTATGTTGTTGACTGACAGCATTAGCAGCCTTGACTCAGCCTGAGCCTCAGCCGACAACGGCACATGGACAGCCATCTGGTCGCCGTCAAAGTCAGCATTGTACGCCGTGCACACCAGCGGGTGAATCTGTATGGCCCTTCCCTCTACCAGCACTGGCTCAAAGGCCTGAATGCCAAGCCTGTGAAGGGTTGGAGCCCGGTTCAGAAGCACTGGATGGCCTGCAATGATCTCCTCCAGAACATCCCATACCTCCGGTCTCACCCGCTCCACCATGCGCTTAGCGCTCTTGATGTTGTGGGCGTAGCCTTTGTCGACAAGCCTTTTCATCACAAACGGCTTGAAGAGCTCGAGCGCCATCTCCTTTGGCAATCCGCACTGATGCATCTTGAGAGTCGGCCCCACAACAATCACGGACCTGCCTGAATAGTCGACACGTTTTCCCAGAAGGTTCTGCCTGAACCTACCCTGCTTGCCCTTGAGTAAGTCTGACATGGATTTCAGCGGCCTGTTGCCAGGTCCGGTGACAGGCCTTCCACGTCGGCCATTGTCTATAAGAGCGTCGACAGCTTCCTGCAACATCCTCTTCTCGTTGCGGACAATAATGTCAGGCGCCTGCAGCTCAAGAAGCTTCTTCAATCTATTGTTTCTGTTTATCACTCGCCGGTATAGATCGTTCAAGTCGCTGGTGGCAAACCTGCCGCCGTCCAACTGAACCATTGGACGCAGGTCTGGAGGGATAACAGGAATGACCTCCAGTATCATCCATTCCGGCCTGTTCCCTGACTTGCGAAATGCCTCTGAGACCTCAAGCCTCCGTATTGCGCGCGCGCGTTTCTGGCCCGAGCCGGTCCGGATATCTTCACGGAGCTCTTGGACGAGCTCGTCAAGGTCAATCTCGCGAAGAAGCTCCTCTACTGCTTCGGCTCCCATTCCAGCCCTGAACAACTGCCCGTACTTCTCCCGGTAATCCCGGTACTCGCCCTCTGTGAGGAGTTGCTTCTTCGACAGTGGAGTATCACCAGGGTCGGTAACGATATAGGAAGCGAAATAAAGCACTTTCTCCAATGACCTTGGGGACATGTCCAAAAGATGCCCCATCCTGCTCGGTATGCCCTTGAAGTACCAAATATGCGATACAGGGGCTGCAAGCTCAATATGGCCAAGCCTCTCGCGGCGAACCTTGGCCCGAGTAACCTCCACGCCACACTTGTCGCACACAACACCCTTGTATCTTATCCGCTTGTATCTGCCACAATGGCATTCCCAGTCACGCGTTGGGCCAAAGATCTTTTCGCAGAAGAGTCCCTCGCGTTCAGGCTTAAGAGTGCGGTAGTTAATGGTTTCCGGCTTCTTGACCTCACCACTCGACCAGGCCCGAATCTGTTCCGGAGATGCCATCCCTATTCTAATTCGATCAAAATCGTTGACGTCCAGCATCCGCCCCTCCCCCTCCTTCGCCCTGGGGCTCCCATCCGTTATCCGCCTTCTGCGCTCTACTTAGAATCGTATTCGACATTTCTTCAGTCTTCAGCGTACAACTGATATCAATCATCCTCGTCATCCGGTTGATCATCGCCATTATCATCATCGTCATCAAATGAACCGGTCACCCGTTGAGATGGCGCCGTTCCGCCGGAGTCGGCTCGCCCCGACCTGTTGCCAATATCAAGGCCCAACTCTCGCGCAGTCCCTTCAATGTCGTCGTCCAGCTCGCGTATTTCTATCTCTTCCTCGTCCTCTGATAACACCTTCACATCAAGGCATAGACTCTGAAGCTCCTTGATCAGAACCTTGAACGACTCCGGAACCCCCGGCTCAGGCACATTGTCGCCCTTAACAATCGCTTCGTAGGTCTTCACACGGCCCACAATATCGTCTGACTTGACAGTGAGCAGTTCCTGAAGCGTATACGCTGCGCCATACGCCTCCAGTGCCCATACTTCCATTTCCCCGAATCTCTGCCCCCCAAACTGGGCCTTGCCGCCCAGCGGCTGCTGGGTAACTAGGGAATACGGCCCTGTTGAGCGAGCGTGGATCTTGTCGTCCACCAGGTGGAGAAGCTTCATCAAGTACGCATAGCCTACAGTGACCTCTCGATCAAAAGGTTCGCCCGTCCTTCCGTCGTAGAGAACCGTCTTCCCGTTCCTGGGCAGTCCCGCTTTCTCCAAGTACTCAAAAACCTCATTCTCGTGAGCGCCGTCGAACACCGGTGTAGCCAAGTATATGCCCAAAGTGGCCGCTGCCCATCCCAGATGGGTCTCTAGCACCTGGCCGATATTCATTCGCGAAGGCACTCCCAGCGGGTTCAAGACTATCTCCACAGGACGCCCATCAGGCAAGAACGGCATGTCCTCAACAGGGAGAATTCTGGCAATGACGCCCTTGTTCCCGTGCCGGCCGGCCATCTTGTCGCCTTCGGAAATCTTCCGCTTCTGGGCCACGTATACCCTGACCAGCTTGCTCACGCCAGGCGCAAGTTCGTCTCCGTTGTCGCGTGAGAAAACGTGAACCTCCACTACCTTGCCTGCTTCGCCGTGCGGTACCCTAAGCGAGGTATCCCTCACCTCACGTGCCTTCTCGCCGAATATGGCCCGAAGCAAGCGCTCCTCAGGGGTAAGCTCAGTCTCGCCCTTCGGCGTAACCTTTCCGACGAGTATGTCGCCGGGCTGCACCTCAGCGCCGACCCTGATTATCCCTTCCTCATCTAGATCCTTCAGGGCATCCTCGCCGATGTTGGGGATATCTCGCGTTATCTCCTCAGGGCCAAGCTTGGTGTCGCGGGCGTCACATTCGTACTCCTCTATATGGATGGAAGTAAACACATCATCGCTTACAAGCTTCTCTGAGATGAGGATAGCATCCTCGTAGTTGTAGCCCTCCCATGGCATGAACGCTATGAGAATATTTCGCCCAAGCGCCATTTCCCCCATGTCAGTGGATGGGCCGTCGGCAATGATATCGCCCGCTTCAACTCGCTGCCCAACTCTGACGACGGGTTTCTGATTCATGCATGTGCCCTGGTTCGACCTGGCAAACTTCGTGATATTGTATCTGTCTACCGTGCCATCATCTCGCTCGATGACGACCTGGTCTGCGCATACCATTGTCACAGTTCCGCCGTGCTTGACGGCAATGGCAACACCCGAGTCGACAGCGGCTTTATACTCCATGCCCGTTCCCACAAACGGAGCCTCCGTCTTCATGAGCGGTACAGCCTGTCGCTGCATATTTGACCCCATGAGCGCTCGGCCTGCGTCGTCGTTCTCCAGGAACGGGATCAAGGCAGTCGCAATAGAGACGAGCTGCTTGGGAGAGACGTCCATGTAGTCCACCTGGTCGGCTGGGACTATGACGATGTCGTCCCTCAAGCGGCATACTACCCTCTGGCTTACAAAGGTTCCATCCTCTTCGAGGGGCTCATTCGCTTGAGCAATTATGTACCTGTCCTCTACGTCAGCCGTGAGATACCTGATTTGATCAGTTGCCCTTCCGTCCTCGACCTTTCTATAAGGTGTTTCTATGAAACCGTACTCGTTGATGCGAGCATACGTACAAAGAGAACCAATCAACCCGATGTTTGGCCCTTCAGGCGTCTCGATCGGGCACATTCTGCCATAGTGTGAGTGATGGACATCGCGCACATCAAAGCCTGCCCGCTCCCGCGAAAGTCCACCCGGGCCAAGCGCCGATAGCCGGCGTTTATGCGTAAGCTCCGCCAGCGGGTTGATCTGGTCCATAAACTGAGACA
>JAQVXE010000135.1 GCA_028709305.1 Bacillota bacterium
ACGGCCATTCCGACACAGTGGATGTTACTGCCGAACAGCTAAAAAGCTGGACTGGACCTGGCCCATGGAGCGGAATAGTCAAGGATGGAAGAGTGTGGGGCAGGGGCGCAGGAGACATGAAAGCTGGCGTGGCGGCGTATCTTTGGGCTGCTCGAGCCATAGCGGAGACGAACACGAAGCTTGGCAGGGATGTTTTGCTTACCGCTGTCATAGGCGAGGAATCTGGGAGCAGGGAGATCGGAATAGACTCTGTAATAGATCGCGGTTACCATGCTCCTCTATGTATCCTTGCGGAACCCAGCGCCACCATAGCGCCTGTTAACGTCGGCGAGTTCTACTTCCGCATCAAGGTCATAGGCCAGAGTTGCCATATTGCAGACAGGCACCTTGCCATATATCCCAACGAGACTGGTGTTGTCGGAGTAAATGCGATTGAGAAGATGATGAAGATAATTCAGTCACTGCAGACGCTTGAGCGTGAGTGGGGACTGTACCAGAAGCACCCCCTGATGCCAATAGGGGGGATGACCCTCAATTTCTCCATCATCAACGGGGGAGACAACTTCTCGAGCCTGGCTCAAAGCTGCGAAGTGGTGGGCAGCGTCCTGTTTAACCCGTCGCTTTCGTCTGAAGAGGTAATAGCGGAGTTCCATGGGGCAATCGATGCTGTGTGCGCTTGCGACTACTGGCTTCGGCATCATGCACCTGAAGTGACAATACCGATTGTTCTTCCGGTCAAGGAGCCAGTTAACATGCCCTTGGATCATCCGGGAATCTCAGCCATGTGTGACTCGTTCAGAGACGCTACAGGGAAAGAGCCTGAAGTTACGTGCATGTCGGGGACGAGTGATGGAAACTACATGTTCGAGAGGGGACAGGCCGTCATTACCTATGGACCCGGAGGAGGCGCTGACAGCCGAATTCACGGAAGCTGCGAATCAGTCTCTGTAGACGAGGTTGTTGAGGCCTGCAAAACTTATGCTGCGATGATGCTCCGTTGGTGCGGAGTCTGACTGTAGTTACTGTTGGAGGTTGGAATAGATGAGTAGCAATGGCGAACGGTTGCGAGTGCTGCTTGCCGGAGAATCATGGATTACTTGGTCTTTGCATGTTAAGGGAGCCAATATCTTTACTGGCGCCAGCTATGGAGAAGGCAGTTCTCCCCTGAAAAAGGCCTTTGAGGATAATGACATAGAGTTTATTCATATACCAGGCCATCTTGTGACGACGGAGTTTCCGTTTACTCCAGAAGAACTGGCTGATTACGATGTTGTCATGATAAGCGATATCGGGAGCGACTCGTTCCTGCTCCATCCTGACACTTTCGTGCACTCCAAGACTACTCCGAATAGGTTGAAGTCCATTGAGGAGTATGTACGAGCCGGCGGCGGATTCTGCATGATAGGTGGATACATGTCGTTTGCCGGCATTGAGGGCAGGGCTCGCTACGGAGAGACTCCTATCGAAGATATTCTGCCGGTAAGCATTCGGGGCTGGGATGACAGAGTCGAGGCTCCGGAGGGCGTTGTGCCTGAGCCGGTAAGCACCGAGCATCCTATTCTCAAAGGCATTCATGGACAGTGGCCGCATCTTCTGGGTTATAACCGGGTGGTTCCGAAGGACAGCGGAAAAGTGCTTGCAAAGTGCGGAAATGACCCGCTGCTGGTAATCGGCGAGTATGGGAAGGGTAGAACGGCGGCCTTTGCCACCGATTGCTCACCCCACTGGGCTACCCCAGAATTTGTAGCGTGGGACGCGTATCCGAAACTATGGACACAGCTTGCAGCCTGGCTTGCAGGAAACATATAGTTATTAGGCGCTAGATTGAGCAGCCCGGATCAGGATTTCAAAGACCTGCCCTTCATGGCAGCGCGTTGCTGAAGAGCAAGGGCTCGGCAGCAGATTATGTTGGGGTGTTCTGCACGTCAATCTGCAATCGGTTGCATAATACTGGAGGGATTGCATCTTACTTTCCAGCGGAGATGCATGAGACCCATTGACTAGTTGCGGATTGAGTGCGATTGCTGAACATGAAGGACAAGTTAGAGTTCATGGTTGCCCACCACTTGTAAGGGGGTGATGCGTGAGAGTTTGAGTCTTGAGAAAGTCTCGTGGTCTTTGAAACGAAACAGTAAAAGTCTGAGCAGAATAGGGAGGCAGATCAACCATGTCAAAGAAGATGCAGAGATTCATGGCGGCGTCAGTACTTGGTATACTGCTGATAATGTCTCTGGGCACAGCATATGCAGCACCGAAAAAGTACAAAATCGGTTTTGTGGTGACATCCACTGAAGGCGAAATCAACGCCATCTACTATGAGGAAGTGCTGAAGCGAATCAAAGAGCGAGGACACAATGCAGTTGCCGCGAGCTCAAACAATGACGATGAGATGTATATCAAAAACGTCGAGAACATGTTTCAGAGTGGATGCGATGCCGTCATCTTGGGCTATGGCCGAACGGAATCGTGCAAGGGCGTAATTGAGCAGGCCCACAAGAAGGGCGTTGCAATAGCAGGGTTGTACGCTGGATATGTTGACGGAATGCTATTTGACGTAGCTGCAAACGACTTCGCAATGTCTTCGATGATGTCGAAATACCTGGCCGAAAGATTGAGAGCTAAGGGTGGAGGCAAGATAGCAGTGATATTCTCTGACGACCGGTATTGGAGCAGAGCTCGACGCCATGCCCTCGATGCCGTGTTGAAAGAGTATCCAGATATCAAGGTTGTTTCTGAACATGCAGTGAACTGGGGCAACATGAGAGACGATGCAATGCAGTATGCCCAGAACACTCTTCTCGCCCATCCGGACATCGATGCCTTCTGGTGCTGCTTCGACCTGCCGGGTCTTGGTATAGCACAGGCACTGCAGGCAGCGAGACGCAAAGACGTTTTCGTTGTGGGAATTGACGGCGACACTGAGGCTCTGAGCCTCATCTCGAAGGGCGCCAACTTCGCAGCAACAGTCAAGCAGAATCCGGAGCTCATAGCGAAGACCACTGTTGACAGACTAGTGGACTACCTTGATGGCAAGTTCAAGCCAGTAACCAGATCTATCGACGTAGAGGCGAGCCTCGTGACAATAGACAACGTAAGGGATTTCTACAAAGGCAGATAGGGATGTAAGAACCTAACCACCGTAACGGGCCGAAGTCCGGTGCCAGGCGGGAGAGTCTCCTGCCTGGCACCCTAACCGGCTCAAGTGGACTACTTTTAGGATTCCCTTTCGGAACGGGGGCGATTCCAATTAAAGCTTCTGGAAAGCACATGTCAAGAGATAATCCTAAGGACGCAACAAGAGCGCCTGCTCTTGAACTCAGACAGATCAGCAAGAGTTTCTCGGGAGTGTTGGCTCTCACCAAGGTAGACTTCGAACTCCTGGAAGGGGAGATTCACGGGCTTGTCGGCGAAAACGGCGCAGGCAAGAGCACTCTGATAAAAGTCATAGCTGGGGCTCATCCGGCTGATAGTGGACAGATTCTAGCAAAGGGACATGAGGCAAAAATACATTCGCCTGCTGACGCCAGGCATTATGGCATTTCAGTAGTTCATCAACACGCAAACCTCGTTCCTCAGCTAAGCATTGCGGAGAACATCTACTTGGGGCAGGAACCCGCGAAAGGGAAATCGGGTTTCGTTGATTGGAAACCGATGCACGATCGTGCGCGCGAACTGTGCAAACAGGTCGGACTGGATTGCGATGTTACACAGCCAGTATTCTCTCTATCCTTTGTAGAACAGCAGCTCGTCGCGATTGCCCGTGCATTGCTCAGCCGCAACATGCATGTCCTTGTCCTTGATGAACCTACAGCGTCTATGGACATTGCCGGCAAGGATAGGTTGCTAGATGTTCTGAGGAGTCTGAAGGGTCAGGGCATAAGCATTATATATGTGTCTCACCGCCTTGATGAAGTCTGCGAAATAACAGATAGAGTTACCATACTTCGGGATGGCAGCAGGGTTGATACAGTTCAGACCTCGGAAGTTGATGCAAATGAGATTGTTCGCATGATGCTCGGAAAGTCCTTGGAGCAACAGTTTCCTGAAAGAGACGGGAAGGCTGGCGACATCATCCTCAGCGTAAAGGAGCTTACGCGTCGGCCCAGCTTCTCAAATGTGAGCTTTGATGTTCGCAAGGGCGAGATTCTCGGCATTTTCGGCGTAGTTGGATCTGGGAAGAGCGAGCTTCTGCATGCGATATATGGAGCAGATGCCTATGAGAGTGGGCAGGTCATTTTCGACGGTGCCCCTACGATTGCGAACACTCCCAGAAAGGCTATTTCCAATGGCCTTTTTCTGGTGCCTGAAGACAGACACCAGCAGGGCCTCGTTCTTGACCTAAGCATAAAGGAGAACCTACTATTGGCGAACCTCGACAGGTGCACTACTTCTTGGTCATTCATCAAAAATGGCCAGGAGAGGAATGATGCCCAGTCGCTAGTGGAAGATCTGCGCATCAAGTGCAAGAACGCAGTTGAGAAGGTAGTGTTCTTGAGCGGAGGCAATCAGCAGAAGGTAGTGCTTGGAAAAGGACTGTATACGCAGGCCAGCTTGTATATGTTCGATGAACCTACTAGAGGTGTAGACGTCGGTGCCAAGGCAGAGATCTACCGGCTGATGCGGAACCTGGCCAAGCAGGGAGTTGGAGTAATCGTAGCTAGCTCCGAATCCGCTGAAATAATGGGCATATGCGATCGGATAGCTGTCATGAGACAAGGGAAGCTTGTCCAGATCATACAGAGGGAGCAAGCCACCGAAGAGCTGATTCTATCAGCGGCCTTGGCTGGCAAGGCGAGCTGAGCGGGGGCATGCCTCAGAATCTAGAGCATTTGGAAACGGAAGGAGTTCAGGATTATGGACAAGTCAGCGCGGACTAGTGAGTTGCTTGCACGATATGGAACGCTGATTGGATTTGCGCTCATGTGCGTAATATTTGCGGTAATGTCTGATGTATTCTTCACAGCAAGCAATATCGGCAACATCTTTC
>JAQVXE010000136.1 GCA_028709305.1 Bacillota bacterium
ACTCCGCCCCATCCAGGCACGTACACGCCTGGTTCAACAGAGAGCACCATTCCCGGCTCGATCAGGCTGGGATCCGCAGGCGAAAACCTCGGGTTCTCATGTATCTCCAGGCCCACAGAGTGGCCCAGCCCATGGCCGAAATGCTCGCCGTGGCCCGCCTCTTCTATTATTCCCCGAGCTACGCCATCCACCTCTTTGCCGGTCATCCCCGCTCTGGCTGCATCGATAGATGCAAGCTGCGCCCGGAGCACCAGATCATATATGGCTTTCTGCTCCTCAGTCGGCTTGCCTACGACAACCGTGCGGGTCATGTCGGAAGTGTACCGCCTGTAGAATCCGCCGAAGTCAAGGGTGACAAAGTCGCCTGCTTCAATCACCTTGCTGGAGGCTACGCCGTGAGGAAGCGCGCTTCGCTCGCCGGATGCGACTATGAAGTCGAAACTTGGCCTCACGTCGCGCTTGACCATGAAGCTTACGAGTTCGTTGGCAATCTCAGATTCGGTTATGCCAGGTTTTATGTACCCGAGGATGTGATCGAAGGCGGCATCTGTGATCCTGCATGCGTCAGCTATGAGGTCAACTTCTTCATCGCTCTTGATCTTCCTAAGAGATTCCACAGTACCCTTTGAGGGAACCATCTCGACTCCGTCCAAAGCCTCATTGATCAGATCGTAGAATGAGAACGTCATCCTCTCTGACTCGAATCCAACCCTCTTCAGACCCATGCCGGCTACGACTTCTTTCACCGTATCGACCATAGGGCCCTTGTGCATGATGACGCGGAACTCGGGAGCCTGTGCCTTTGCCTGCTCCACATATCTGAAGTCGGTCACCAATGCTGCATCATCCGCGCTGATTATGAGGATCCCGGCCGTCCCGGAGAATCCACTCATGTAATAACGGTTCTCGTATGACGCGATCAAAAAGCCGTCTATCTGTTCTTCTCCGAACTGGGCGCGTAGCTTCCCGAGTTTCATCTTCATTCCTCCCGCAGATTACTCTACCACAAGATGATGTCCCAAACAATAATTGGAGACAATGGCCGCCGAGGCACTTGGCCAACGAATACGAGAAGCGGCCACCGCGCATGGCGACCGCTCTCTAATGCTCCATGCCAGGGTCCAGCACAACCGAGTGGCCTACTGCTCCCCTCCGGATGCGTCCTCCACATTAATTGGGAAGGAGTCTCCTGGGAGCGCAGGGCCCACTGACGGCCGCTGCCCCGGATTGACCCGGTACGCAGTGATCAGCATCACAAGCTCAGTAGTGCTCACAGTCGTGGTCCGCGTCTTAAACAGCTCCCCTAAGAGCGGGATGTCACCAAGCAGCGGTATCTTCGCCATTCCCTCTATCTCGTCGCTGTGGAGAAGCCCGCCGATGACAGCAGTCTGCCCACTCTTGAGCGTAACGATCGTCTCGAGCTCTCTCGTCCTGATCTGCGGGTAGTTCTGGGGGGTCCACCCCACTATCGAACTGATTACCGGCTTTACCGTTGCGGTGATCGTGCCGTCGCTGCTTACCTTGGGAGTTATCGCAAGCTCAATACCAGCGTTTATGAACTCAACTCTGTTCACAGCCTGTCCATCTTGGACTTCCTGGGTTATGACGGGGATCCTGTCGCCTATCAGAATCTTTCCTGTTTTGCCGTCCACCGTGAACGTATGCTGCCTGCTTATTAGGTTCGCATGGCCCTCTTCTTCCAACGCAGTCAGGTTCGCCAGGAAATCCATGCTCACACTCACCCACTGGCCAAAGGCATTCTCTCCAAACCTCAGGCCTGAGAAGGTCCAATCAAGCCCCAGTCTCTTGGCAGCATCGCCCGTGAGCTCCTCGAGCCTCGCCTCGATAAGGACTTGAGGAAGCTCGGAATCGAGCGAATCGATTAGTTCAAGCACTTTCACGTGTTCAGACTGGGCCGCTCTCACCACAACGGACGACGTCCTATTATCTGACCCTATGGTCCCTTCGATGAAGCTCTCCAAGGCCTTCTCAATGTCAGTGGGCGTCGCGTAGTTAAGCCTGTATATCCTCGTAACTACTGGGTCAGGTTCAGCACTTGCCTCAATCGGCGGAAGGTCCAAGCTCTGAATGATATCCTCCAGTTCCGGAAGGGTATCGGCGGGAGCAAGAACTATAAGCGAACCTGTACGGTCGTCCGGCTGTGCCTTGACTGTCGGGGCGACGAAGCCCAGCAGCGACGTCATTTCCGACGGCGAAGCATGCTCTAACCTAAACACCCTCATTACCTCGAGCTGATGCGCAGAATTCGCCGGCTGCTCCACCTGTATGTCGAGTGAGGCAATGAGCTCGGCAACACTTCGCTGCGCTGACGGAGTGGCCTTTACCAGCAATGTATTTGTTCTGGCATCCACCTGCACTTCCGAGGAGGGCACCAGTAGCCCCAGGGCCGGGCGCAACGACTCCGCGTCAGCGTAGGCCAGCCTGTAGGTAACAACCTGGGGCTGTTCGGCGAAGGGCTTCCTTTCCGGAGACTCCTCCTGGACAGGCGCAATCTCAACATCAAGCTTGGCTATGACTTCAAGGGCCTTGTCCATCTTTGGCTGTAGAGCCACGATCACCAGAGAGTTCGTACGCGAATCTACAGTGATGCTGGAGATGGGAACTATCGGGGCCAAGGCTTCGCGCATTTGCGCAGCTGGCGCATGCATCAGCTCAACAACCTGCGTCACCTCGGGATCTCTCTCCGAAATTGGCTCTGTAATCTGTTTGGGCTCGATAACTTCTATGTCAAGAGCCTCAATGAGGGCACGAGCACGGGCTCTCTCGGACGCGATGCCCACTATTACAAGCGACCCTGTTCTCTCATCCACGCCTATCCTGGATACGGGAATCATGGGCGCCACGGCTTCCCGGACCTTCGCAGGCGATGCGTACTCGAGCCTCACCACCTCGGCCCCTTCTACCTCGGGCTCCATAGTCCCTTCCTCGAATTCAGCCGCAGCCTCAACATCCAGCTTAGCTATGACCTCAAGGGCCCTGTCCATTCTGGATTGCGCGGTCACCATTACAAGCGAATTCGTGCGAGGATCCACAGTAATGCTGGAGACAGGAACTATGGGAGCCAAGGTCTCCCTGACTTGAGCAGCCTGGGCATGAGCCAGAGTGACCACGCGCATCACCTCAGGATCTTGAGGCACCACAGGTTCCGTCGCCTGCTCTGGGCGGGGTATGTCTATGTCAAGCGCTGCCACTATCTCCGCCACTCGCCTCTGCACTAACGGAGGGGCGACTATCAGCAATGAGTTGCTGCGCTCATCCGCCGCGATCTTGGCGTCCTGCATTATTGGAGCAACTGTCTCACGGATAGCAGCCGCCGGGGCATGCACCAGACAAACGACTTTCACCTCAGCCGCCTCCGTCTCCTCCTGATCTGGTTCGCTGATGCCAGGAGACGGTTGATCCAAGAGCTCAACGATCTTCTCCGCGCGAGCCAGCTCGTCGGGAAGCCCGACGACCAGTACAGACTTGGTGCGTCCATCCACGTGGACAGAAGCCTTCGGCATTACCAGAGCCAGACCTTCACGAACAGCTTCGGGGTCAGCCTCCTCAAGCCTGAAGGCGCGGATGTTCGTCATGGCCTCTGTAGAAGGCTCAGGTTCAGCTTGGGGCTCTGCGTCGGACCCGTCCGCCTCTTTGGATGGAACCGGCACGTCGAGGAGGGCAACTATCTGGCGGGCACGCTCATGCTGAGATGGAGTACCCCTTATGATCAGTGTAGATGTCCTATCATCGACGATGATGCTCTCTTTTGGCAATACTGCGGCCAAACCGTCGCGGACAGGGCTCGGCGAGGCATGCTTTAGGACAATCGCCTCTACGTTCACTTCTTCGCCGACATTTTCCGGCTCGGCCGGAACTGACACATCCAACGCATGGGCGAGTTCGGCCGCGCGGGCATGTGTATCCTCGTCGGCCATGATGACTATTGTGTTCGTCCTCTCATCCACCTGCATCTTTGCGGGCGGAACAATCATGGCAAGCACGTCCTGCACTGACACGGCAGATGCATGGTCGAGCTTAAGCATATGTATGTTCTCCTCGGGCCTAGTCGGCGCATCCGGTTTTTCGGCTGTCACAACAGGCACATCGAGAAGGGCCACAACACCTTCAAGACGGTCGATCTCTTGAGGCGTTGCCTTCACAATCAGTGAATTCGTGCGCAAGTCTATGCCCACCTTCGAAAGGTCGATGACGACCTCTAGGGCTTCACGAACCTTGTCGGCAGGCGCCAATGCAAGCTTGATGACCTTCACAGCTTCTACCTCAATGATCGGCTTCTCCAAGGCAGAATCCTTTCCGCCAGGCATGGGCGCAAGGATCGGCGGTCCGTCCAGGTCGTCGGTGGCTTCCGCCACATCCACCTCGGATATTATCTTCATAGCCTTCTCCCGCGAAGGCTCATCGACGACCATCACCAGCGCATTGGTGCGCGAATCCACCCGAATCTTGCCACTCGGGACAACCAGGGCCAACAGATCTGCGACTGCCTGGGCAGGCGCATGCTCAAGCCTTACGATTTCGAGGGACTCAACGACAGATGCTGGCGACGCAGCTCCCTCCTGCGCCACGAGAGCTTCTGGAGGCAATTGCACCGGAACATCCAGCATCGTCAAGACCTCGGCAATGGCTCGAAGCTCCTCGGCCGAGCCGCAGGCAATGATGGAGTTTGTTCTCTCATCCGCCTCCAGCCTCGCCCCGGCCGCAACGAGACCAAGAGCGCCCATTACATCAGTCGTTCTGGCATAGGTGAGCGAGAACTTCTCGATGCCCAGCGGCTCCAGGCTGGTTCCCACTGCACCCGACGGAACGACGATCACAGTGGAGCCTAC
>JAQVXE010000036.1:0-10269 GCA_028709305.1 Bacillota bacterium
CACCGCATCCATGTATTCTCGCACCTTTGCCTTGTTGAAGCGTCCGAATGCATTCTTTGAATCCTTCAGTGCAGTGCTCACGATAACACCGTCAGCCACTTCGAATGTCTCCTTGAGGTTTTGGACGGTGCTGCTGCCCCCTAAAACCCTGGGCATTTCAGGGTACATCTTTTTGGCCAAAGCAAGAAACTCCAAGGATTCCTGGAAGCTGCCTCCCGTAAGCACCAAGCCATCGGGCCTGCCAAGTTCCACCGCATCGTGAAGGTCGGGGCCGAGCTCTCTCCCGCCTAGAGGAATTCCGGTTCTGTCATGCACATCAGCCAGAACCCCCACGTCCTCCAGGCGTAGTATGTTCTTGAGGCGCATGACCTCATGGGCTGCTCCCTCCATTACTCCAGACGGAGTAACCATTGCCCCTATGAAGACCTTCACCCTGATAAAATCCAGATCGGCAGCCTGACAGACCGCGAGCATTGCCTCTACGTCATTTTCGAGGAAGTTCAGGCCCAGCGGAAGATCGACAGCCCTGCGAATTTCAGCGGCAATCCGAGCCATCGACGCAACCTGTGCAGCAGTGGCCCTATGCCCCACAGGAAAGTCCCGCAGGTTCTGAACCATTACTGCATCCACCCCGCCCTCGGCGAGAATTGTCGCCTCCGACAGGGCATCCTCGATTATCTCCGACATAGGCTGGCCTGAGTATGCTGAACTGCCTGGAAGCGAGTTCAGTTGGATCATCGCTATTATGGGAAACCTGCGGTCGCGCAGTAGTTGAATTACTTTGCTCATTTTTCTTCTCCCAGCGTTCGCATATTGGACTTGAATATCTGCCTGAAGTTGACTTCACGGATCTTGAGATTATTGAAGCCAAAGAAGGGCAGTTCCCATACGTGGGCCAGGAAGCAAGAGACAAACTGGAACGGGATATCGTATACGAACGGCGTCAAGTTCTCCGGCAGATTGCCCGCAATGCCCAGAACCAGATCAGCATGATCCTTCAGGCTCTTGTCGGCAGCAGAGCCGATTGCAATGACATGGGCATCCATGTCCTTCGCACCTCTCATTTGCTCCAGGGAGCGATCATAGCTCTCGGAGTTGAGCGGAGCCATTACAAATACCTCGGCGTCTTCATCAGTGATGAAGTACTCCTCGTGTGCCCACTCCTCCAACTGTGAAACGTGAGCAGGATACCTGCACGCTTCATACATCTTTGCAACGTTGAATTTCGCAGTCGCGTAGTTTGGCCCACCGCCCAGGACTATCATGCGAGGCCTTTTGTTTCTGAGACTCTCCGCATATTCTCTTGACAGAGCCTCCACATTCTCGATTGTTGCCTCGATGGTATCGCCGATGGATTCAATCTCTTGGACTTGCGACTCCAATTCTTCACCCGATATTAGCCCATGTTTTCTGCCGAAGGCGAGGGCTGCGGAGAACACTCCTGTAAGACTCGCCGTGTAAGTGAGGGTCCCCGGAGTCACAACCAACTTGCCATCAGGCTGCTGTTTGATGTTCGGAGGGGAATTGACAATTAGCGTAGTCTCTGCTGCTTTTGCCAAGTCGTTTGTGTCTCTTGTGGTAACAGCGAATGTCTTGGCGCCCTTTTCACGTGCTCTCACCACAGACTCGATGGTTCTGGTAACAGTGCCCGAATTGGAAATCCCAATTACTGCAGAATTGGCAGGCAGGTAGTTCACTAGGTACCGCGAGAACTCCAAGGCCTCCACTGCCTCGACATGAAGACCTGTATGCTCCATAAAGAACAGCCTCGCAGCCTCTGCTGCGTAGAAAGAATCCCCACAGCCTACCATGTAGACATTCTCGACATCCTCGACGCCAGTGATAGACTTGACCAATCGTTCCACGTTATCGCGTACATTGTTGCGAATAAACTCCGGCTGAAGCTTGATCTCTTCGAGCATCACCTGCTTTTCCCGATCCATTGCCTTCGGCGTGCGTGTCATGTAGTCATCCTCCGTTCACGAGTTAATCTTTGCCCTATATAAAAGAAACTCGGCTTCTCAGTGACTCCAAACGCTCTTCAAGTTCGCGTCTGGCGGTCTGTCCGAGGCCAAGTGTGCCAAACTGCTCTATTACAAATGAAGATGAAACTGTGCCAAATAGCACACACTCCACAATGTCTTGTCCGAGTGCAGCACCGGCTAGGAAACCGCCACAAAAAGCGTCACCGGCACCAGTTGGATCAACTACGCTGGCATGATACGCGGGAACCCTGAACGCACGGTGTGTAGTCCTGTCATAGGCAATGCTGCCATCTGCGCCCAGTTTAATGACGATAGCTTTCAGGGAAGGAAACTCGTCGACATATCGCTCCAAGATGCATTCAGGATCTTTCTCTGGGAAGAGAGCGACCGCCTCTTGCCAGCTGGGCAGGAAAACATCGATGTTGCGTAACAGCAGTGCAATCTCTTCAACTGGCTTCTTCCCCATATAGCCATAGTCTGGATCAAGTGTTATCATGGGTGTTCCTAATTTCCGAAGAGTTTGGGCCAATTGGATTTGGTGCTCCCACGGCAGAACGGCTATGTGCGTGGGTACCCCAGCAGCAAGCTCGCGAGGCAGGTCATCAGGCAGGGGAGAGTAGTCTGACCATGTGAGTCCCCTATCTCTAATCACGAATAGTCTTGAACCATCATCTTCGTAGAGGCCCCAGTTTCTCATAGACGGCTCTTTGATCCGGCGAATCGAGTCCACATTAAGGCGATATTCCCTTGAGAGTGTATCCATTGGATAATCGGGACCGCAAATTGAGCAAATGTGTGTATCTATGCCCCACATTCGGGCACCTATGCCTGAATAGACTGCGTCGCCACCTGGGACCCCCATCTTGGTTCTTCCATCAGGGAACACGAGATCATCTACTGTCACATTCCCAATGGTCAACCCAACCACTTGTACCCCTCCTGTTTCGTGCATGCAATGACCCATTCTGCGATAGGCTGGCAAGACCGGTGAATAACATGACTTTAATCTTCGATAATGATGTAGTTTCTGTGCTGGTATTCGGTTTCGACACCTTAAGCATCGATTCCTGTGCATTATGCTCCTGGGGGTATGTGGCTTGTTCACGATCTTGTAGCGCTTGATATGTGTACTTTCTACAACCCATTGGGTGTGCCGGGCTTGTGAATCTACACACAATTCTCGTGCCTACCTGGCACTTTGTCGTAAGCAAACGCCCCGACCGGGCATACGCCACGGTCGAGGCGAAGTCTACTCAGCATATATATGAGCCATGTTGATTGGCAGCTACTTGGAAATAGTTACTTCAGCCAATTCCTCAAAGAACGTCATGATCGCTCCATGATCCAGATCACCTTTGCTCTCTACCTTCAGCGCCTGTAGCACCTGCATTATCAGGCTTGTGAAGGGCAACGGCACAGTCAGATCGCGCCCAGTCTGCAAGGCGTTGGCAAGATCCTTGATGTGCAGATCGATTCGGAAGCCCGGATCGAAATCCCTCTCCAGCACGAGTGGGATTTTTGCATCCATAGCGTTGCTTCCGGCAAGCCCGCCTCTGATGGCGCTGAAAATGACCGCGGGATCCACTCCTGCCTTAGTTCCTAGAGAAAATGCTTCTCCAACTGCGGCAATATTGAGCGCCACAATTATCTGGTTGCACAGCTTAACAGTGTTGCCGGCACCTATGCCACCCACACGAACGACTGACTTGCCCATTACCTTGAGTATCTCTTCACACTCTTCGAAGTCGGCCTGGTCTCCTCCTACCATGATCGACAACGTGCCTGCGATAGCACCTGGTTGGCCGCCACTTACTGGCGCTTCCAGCATCCTGACCCCACACTCGCCCAGACGAGCGGCAATCCTCTTGGAGGCCGAGGGCGCAATTGAGCTCATGTCGATCAAGATAGATCCGGGGCGCGCGCCTTCCAGTACTCCGGAGGGCCCCAGAACAACCGCCTCCACCTCAGGCGAGTCAGGCAGCATAGTGATGATAACGTCGGCATTCTTTGATGCTTCTGCAGACGAAGATTTCGCCTCAGCGCCCTCTGCTACTACTTTCTTCAACGTCTCGGGCCTGCGCGCGTAGACGGCCATTGGATAACCAGCCTTAATAAGATTGCAGCACATTGGCATTCCCATAACGCCCAGCCCGATAAATGCGATTCGTTTCAACGCCAAACCTCCTCAAAATATGCGTACGAAGCCCACGTTTTGGGCACATAGAGTGTAGCACTTGGGCAACGGTGGTGCAATGAGGTGGCGATTTGCAAACAAAGCCTTGATGATACCTTCGCCGGCCTAGTAAACTCCGACACTGGCCAAGATTATGGCTGGTATTGAAGACAAAATGGGCAACAGCACTGTTGTGACAAAGATGTCCCGGTACGCCTCCCTGTGTGTCATGCCTGTTACCGCCAGAAGCGTTAAGACTGCACCATTGTGCGGCAGCGTGTCCAACCCTCCGGATGCGAGGGATGCCACCCTGTGAAACGCCTCAGGGCTGATGCCCGTCTTGGCAGCCAGCTGACAGTACTGCTCACCCAGGGCAGACAGGGCTATACCCAATCCGCCTGATGCAGAGCCTGTTGCCCCTGCCAAGAGGTTGACGGCAATAGCTTCTGAGACAAGCGGCGACCCTTTGATTCCCAATATGATGGAAGTCAGTTTCTGGAACCCAGGAACCGCCTTGACGACTGCCCCGAAACCCACAGCAGCGCTTGTGTTAACGATGGCAGTAACCGAGCCAGCGGCTCCGCTGCTGATCGTTTTTGCAAACCCCTTATAGGCCCTGGCGTTCGTAATCATGGCAAGCACGATTCCTGAGAACAACGCAGTCACAATATCCCATTTCCATAGATTCAGAGTCACTATTACTGCGACAAGTGGAAGCAATGACACGAAAGGATTTGGCAGTTCTCTCACTCTTGCCCCATCCTCTTTGGTGCCTCTTTTTGCAGGTTCGGTGAATACCTCACCTGCTTCGGTTAATTTTCTTTCTCTGTATCTTAGGTACGCGTATCCTAGGCCGAACATGAGAACAGCGGATACCAGGCCCATTACCGGAGCAGCTGATGGTGTTGTGCCAAAATAGTCGATGGGAATAAGGTTCTGGATCTGAGGTGAACCCGGCAGGGCGGTCATGGTAAACGTAAATGAGCCCAGTGCAATTGAGCCCGGAATCAGGGTTCTTGAAATGTTAGCCTCTCTGAACAGCGCAAGCGCCAGTGGATACATGGCAAACACGACTACAAACACGCTGATTCCGCCATATGTAAGCACCGCACTCCCGATGATTACGCCCAAAATGGCTCTTTTTGGCCCAAGTATCTTGGTGAGCCACTTGGCAATTGACGGGGCGGCGCCGGTATGGTCCATCAAGTGCACAAAAATAGCTCCCAGCATGAATACGGGGAACCAGGATTTTGTGAACGCCACGAATCCGGTCATGTAGGTGCCTGTGTATGCCTCAAGCAACGGAAGTCCACCTGTAGCAGCCACAACCAAAGCTGCCAGGGGAGCAACCCAGATGATGGAATGGCCTCTGTAGGCTAGAACCATGAGCAGCACCAGACCTATGATAATGCCGAACATGACTAGTCCTCCGTCCTCCTTGAATGAAACATGTTCCGCGCAGGCAACCTGGCGGACTGCTGACTTATCTGCCCGTCTCTTGCTCAGGATGTATGTGTTTCAGCATTTCAAAGAGCATCTTGTCCCTTGTCTTTATTGCCTGTTCATGTTTGCCGCCTGAGTAGTCCCAGAAACCTTTCCTTGACTTGACCCCCAGTCGTCCCGCATTCATCATTTTCTGGAGCATCGCCGGCGGTTCTTTCATGTCGCTCAGTTCCTCAAAAAGGTAATCAGATATGTAGTAGAAAGTATCCAGGCCTCCCAAGTCCGCAGTCTGCAAAGGCCCTACTATCGGATACCTGAAGCCCGGCCCATATTTCATGGCTTTGTCAACATCCTCGAAACTGGCAATCCCTTCATCCACTATGTACAAAGCCTCTCTGAAGACTGCAAACTGGAGCCTATTTCCTATGAAGCCGGGAGCATCTTTATGTACGATCACGGCTTCTTTTTCTATGACCGTCATAAGTTTCTTCAGTTCCTCTACGGTTTCATCAGATGTTTCATCTGCCTTTGTCAGTTCAACCAAGGGGATTATGTGGGGCGGGTTCCAAAAGTGCATTCCGATGAATCTTTCTTTGTTCTCAACCTTTTCGCATATCCCGTTTATGCTCAGCCCTGACGTATTCGTAGCAAAGAACGCATCCTTTTTCGCAATTGCCTCTATTTCATGCCAGAAGTCCTGTTTTATCTCCATCTTCTCAATGATGGCTTCGATAACGAGGTCTGCATCGCTGAAGACCTGGTTGTCTGTACTATGAGATATGAGTCCCCTAACTTCTTCCGCCTCCTCGGGGAGCATTATCCCCTCCTCGATGAGGCTGCTATTGAAGATGTCCACGAGTTCGGCCGACCTTCGCAGGTGTTCTTCGTCTATGTCGGTTACGACTACCTCGTAGCCTTTCCTGGCGAAGATTTGTGCTATTCCCGAGCCCATGGTACCGGCTCCTGCAACGCCGATTTTCTGTATGTCGTCGACTTTCATTGCTATCACCCTTTCCATTACTACGTCTCATGTTGAAAGTAGGCCATTGATAACCGAATACTATGACCAAACCTGACTAGGTGACCAGTCAAAAGGTTTTCCTGCATCCCCCCATTAATCCCTCGAAGTCATGGAAGACTGGCGATCCAATGTGCAGCTCTTGCTTGAGCTGTACGCCATAAATGCCAGGGCAGATAATGGCCATCGCCATTGTGGCCCGGGCGGCAGTCACCCACGACAAAGGCGCCATTCCGCTGGCGCCAAGTTGAACGAGGTATTTCCGCCATTGACAAGAATCGCATTCGCCGAATCTATTCAGGGGAAACGAGATTATTCGATAAAATTCCTCATCATACGAACTCTTCCACAGATTTGGCAATATCCCTGCCCGCAATGCCTGGCCAAAGTTCTATGGGTTCCTCTCGTGCTGCCTATGCAGAGTCAGGCGCCCGCCGGGCTGCCGCGAAATGGTTGAGAATGTAGTCTGGACACATAACATAGAAATCAGAATACATGACAGAGAGAAGACCTTCTATGATTGCCTCAGGTTCACATCGCGCCTCACTGCCTAAGCACGGACGGAGAAGGACTCCTCCAAGGAACTACTCGGAAGAAGTAGAACTCATATTAATGTCGGAGGCCCTCGGAGGTGCTGGGTGAGGACACAACAGCGCTTCAGAATCCAACTGGCCAGCTGCGCTATTATGGCGCTTGAGACATAGAAGTAATGACATGAGGTGACTCAATCTTGCGAAACATAACTCGTCTTGTAGTAATATCACGCGACTACTGGCGCTGGATGGCGATGGCGCTCATTGCAATGCTCGGGGTTACTGCCGCTAATCTCGCAGGCCCCTGGCTGATAAGAAGCCTTGTCGGCACAATCGAAGAGAGCATCGGTTTTGGAACTGCGGAAGCTAGCGTAGTAATCAGAATATCCCTTACTCTACTTCTAGTTTACGCTCTCAGACCTGCTCTTCGAGCCCTCCAGGTCTGGGCTGCCCACGTTGCGGGGTGGGGCAGCGTGGCGGCGGCTCGGAAGGAGATCTATGATCATCTGCAAAGACTGTCCCCGAAGTATTACTCGTCTACCCAAACAGGGCAGATCATGTCGAGAGCAATCAATGATACCCACCATTTTGAGACCTTGATTGCCCACGTGATCCCAGAGACTATCGTCAGCCTCCTAACAGTCGCCGGAGTCTTCGTTGTGCTCTTCTCAATCAATCCAACACTGTCTCTATATACGTTGGTGCCTATTCCCCTTATCATACTGGGGTTCTATGCATATAACAGATACGTCCGTCCCCTGTTTCGTCATGCCCAGGCGAAGCTGGGAGATCTGAACGCAGCTCTACAAGACAATCTCAGCGGAATGCGGGAAATCCAGGTATTCACACAAGAAGAACGAGAAATGGAATCTGTGGGCAAGCGCATCATGGTTCACTCTTCGGCTATTACGAAAGCTGTGTCAACAAGCGCCTGTTTCCACGGAGCAATCGACTTCTTCGCAGGTCTCGGAACGGTCTCGGTTGTCTTGTTCGGAGGCTTGATGGCGATTCGGGGTCAGATATCCATCGCTGACATCACTGGGTTTCTTCTCTATGTAGGCCTCTTTTACGAACCTATCATGGGACTTAACAGGCTCAACGAATCCCTTCAACAAGCCTTGGCCGCCTCCGATCGCTATTTCGAAGTGCTCAACACAGAGCCAGACATACATGATGCCCCCGAGGCCATGGAGCTCGAGAAGGTTGCAGGCTACATAGCCTACGAGAATGTCTTCTTCAACTATGACGAAACTCCGGTGCTGAAGAGCATAAACTTGGAGATAAAACCTGGCGAGATGGTTGCGCTTGTAGGCCCCACAGGTGTGGGAAAGACGACAATGGCCAACCTGATTCCCCGGTTCT
Source organism: Bacillota bacterium (assembly GCA_028709305.1). GTDB lineage: Bacteria > Bacillota > DTU025 > DTU025 > DTU025 > UBA10085. The sequence continues at coordinate 8,515 of JAQVXE010000036.1, forward strand.
ACGATCCTGGCAAAGGACGTATTCTAGTAGATGGGGTAGATATCCGCGATGTTACAATCTCTTCTCTTCGTCGGCATATCGGAATGGTATTGCAAGATGTGTTCTTGTTTAATGGGACAGTCGCTGAGAACATCGCGTACGGTAGCCCCGACGCTACTTTGGAAGAGATCATCGAAGCCGCAATAGCCGCAGGGGCGGACGAGTTCATCAGGGAGATGCCAAAGGGGTACGATACTCACATAGGAGAGCGGGGCGTAAGGCTCTCGGGCGGGCAGAAACAGCGGCTTGCCATAGCAAGGGCTCTCCTCTACGATGCACCCATTCTCATTCTTGATGAAGCAACATCATCGGTAGATACTGAAACTGAGGCCAAGATCGCAGCCGGACTGGAAAGGCTCATTGGAGGCAGAACTACGATAGTCATCGCCCACCGCCTCTCAACCATTCGCAATGCTGATAGGATCGTTGTGCTGGATGAAGGCGAGATAGTGGAAGAGGGAACCCATGAGGAACTCATGGAGCTGGACGGCATGTACGCCAAATTGGTTACCGTTGATGCAGGCAACGGGTGGATCGAGTCTTGAAGCGAATCTGTCATAACGTTGGGCCTTAAGACGCCCCCAGCGCAACCCTTATGCAGGTATTGAAGCTTCAATAAGCTTCCAAGAAACTGTTTTCAGGAAGACGAAACGTTGAGGGAACCAGAACCTACTTGCTGACAATTGGGAGAAGGTAGTGATCACTGGCGATTGCGGCAGAAGATACTGACCCTTCGCAATCGCCAGTGATGGCGGCCACGAGGAGTCGCGGAGGCTACACTTCCCCCGCAACGACGTCGATGCCCCCTGGAACGAGCGCCAGCTCGATGTGGTCGGCTTCGAACACCTCGCCGTCTACATGGTATGTTTCCATCCGCGAACACGAGATTTGCACTGACCGCACCTGGAGCATCTCCACCTCCGGCATGTTCACATGCGCGCCCCGGATCACCCGGGGAAAACAGCACAGAAGCTTGAATATGGGGACATTGTCAATAATGCACACGTCAAGCAGCCCGTCATCGATCCTGGCATCCGGGCATATGTACATTCCGCCGCCATAGCTCTTCCAGTTAGTCACGGCCACAAGCAGAGGAGACTTGGAGATCTCGCGGCCATCGGCCACAATGCGCATCTGCCCCGGCCGGAAAGTCCATATGACACTCATGAAGGCGAATATGTACGTCCATATCCCACCGAAGCGCTTGAACCGTTCGGTTGCGGCTTTGCCCACCCTGGCATCGAATCCCGCGCCGAAACTGCACGCGAAGTACCTGTCGTTCGCCCGGCACAGGTCCATGGGACGTCTGTGTCCACGTGCCAGAATACGACATGCAGCTGCCACATCTCCCTTTGGGACTCCCAAGGCGCCTGAGAAGTCATTCCCGGTGCCCACGGGTATCACCGCCAGCGCCGCTCCCGTACGTGCTATTCCGTTGATCACTTCGTTGACTGTGCCATCGCCGCCCATAGCGCATACAACATCATAGCCCTGTTCAGCGGCGCCTTGTGCTAGTGAAATGGCATCCCCCGGGCCAGAGGTCTTGAATAAGTCGAAGTCGACTCCCAGGTCCGTCAGGGCCCGCACCGCGGTGGCTTCGTCTTCTGCTGCCCGGCCGTGCCTCGCATTAGGGTTGAATATGACTGCAACGCGCAACTTCCTGCCCCCTGTTAATGCATTATGATCGAGTCTAAATCCTATCTTGGATTCAACATT
>JAQVXE010000036.1:10369-13274 GCA_028709305.1 Bacillota bacterium
CCAAAGAAGAAACGGAGGATTGCCGGTTCTTCAACGAAAGCTAGCCCCCCGATGAGATCGCGATGGGCAAAGAGCCAAACGATTCGGTCGATGGCGTATTTGATCTGAGACAGCGTGAAAACGCGTCGAGGCACTGCAAGGCGCAGCAGCTCCATTTGGGAGAAGGCTTCACTGCCATCAGGTTGGCGCGCCTCGCTCATAGTGCCGCGCTCCATGCCGCGCACTCCACTTGCCAGGTAGAGCGCTGATGCCAATGCGCCGGCGGGGTATTGGCTTTGTGCTACATGAGGCAGGAATTCCATTGCATTCAGGTGGCATCCCAGCCCTCCCGGAGGAGTAACAACCGGCACGCCGGCCTTGCAAAGCTCGTCAGTCATGAACTGGATGAACTGAGGCCCCTGGGAGATCACGTCCTCATCCATCGTCTCATCCAGACCAACCACAATCGCTTCCATCTCCCGCACTGACATGCCACCATAGGTCAAAAAGCCCTCGAAGAGGGGCACCAGCTCGCGCATCTTCTCGAACATGGCATGATCGCGCACACAGATCCCTCCGCCCTTTGCAAAGCCGAGTTTGCGAGCTGAGAAGTAGATAACATCCATCTCGTCAGCCAATGCGCGGGTGATCTCCCGTATGCTCATGTTCTTGCAATCTGCCTCCCGCTGGCGGATGAAGTAGAGGTTATCCTGAAGAAGACTGGCATCCAGCACTACCGGGATCCCATGGGCCCGGCAGAGCGCAGCGACTTCACAAGCATTCTGCAGAGAAAAGGGCTGCCCACCAATTAGGTTCGTACCCGCCTCCAGCCTCACAAATGGGATGTTGTCTGCCCCCTCCTCTTCAATGACCTGCTTCAACTTGTTCAGGTCGACGTTTCCCTTGAAAGGGAACTGGCTCGTAACCCTGAGTCCCTCGTCGATCAAGAGCTCGCGCACGGTGCCGCCACACCTGGTAATATGAGCCTTGCTTGTGGTGAAGTGAAAGTTCATCGGCACAACATTGCCGGGCCTAACCAGAGTTGCTGCAATAATGTGCTCACAGGCACGTCCCTGATGGGCAGGGAGAAAGTAAGGCAAGCCGAAGAGCTCGACCACCTTGTTTTCCAGCCTGGCGAAGGTTGCCGAGCCTGCATAGCTGTCATCAGCGATCATCATCGCCGCCAGCTGCTGATCGCTCATGGCGTTCACCCCGCTGTCTGTGAGCATGTCTAGAAAGATGTCGCGATTCTGGAGAAGAAATGTGTTGTTCCCCGCCTCTGTAATCGCCTCGAGTCTGCGCTCTACGGGAGGAAGGTTCAGCTTCTGCACGATGCGCACCTTGTGCATCTCCAGGGGCACGCACTCGTCTGTGAAGAACTTCACGTTTGCCATTCAAAACACTCTCCTTTGATTTGGGAGTGCCCTTGGCGACGGCACGCCCGTATCGCAGGGAGAGCAAGAAGCGCCCGTCCCCTGCTTTTTGCCAGAGGACGAGCGCCAAATCTCGTGGTACCACCTCAGTTTACCGACAACTCACGTTGCCGGCCTTTTCAAGTACGGCGCTAATAGTGCGCGATACTCTATCACTATAACGGGCGAACCCGTCTCAGCCTACCGGGCGCTAATGCGCCTTTGGGTGAGCAACTACCAAGGTGTATTCGGAGACGACAGCCTCGCCCCTCGCACCAGCCGGGAACTCTCTGTCAGGCCTGCGCCATCCCCTACTTGTTCTTGGTCATCGTCTTTGTGTACTATGCGTATTATTTGCATATTGTATCAAAGCCAGTCCACCTTGCCAAGCACCAATTTCAACCTGTCAGCTCGCTCACCTGAGCCATTCTTGTTGCACCCATAACCAATCGGGATGAGCAAATAGAACTCATGGAAACACTAGCCTAGGCGAGGTTGGCTCATGTCTAAGCGCGTCTGTGGTAATCGATGACGACACATGCCTCGGAAGGAACCAACATAGTGATGGAGAATAGGACCATATCCGAGCCCTCTCCGGGCTCTGACACCGGTCATGCTATCCTCAGGAGCGCCCTGGCAAGAAGACCGATTCTAGCTACATGTGAGGTGAGCGCAATGAAGAAACTATACCGAAGTCGAGCCAACTCGATGATAGGCGGGATATGTGGTGGTCTTGCAGAATACCTGGAGGTGGATCCGACCATCGTGCGCCTTGGCTTCGTGTTGCTGGGTCTGTGGTCGGGCACGGGCATAGCTGCCTACCTGATTCTTTGGGTAATCATCCCATATCCAGACACAGGCAAGGCCTCGACTTCTGAAGCTATCCGCGAAGGCGCAGAAGAAATACGAGATAGAGCCCAGGAAGTTGCAGAGTCCATCAGTCCGGCCGTTCGGCAATCTGCAAACCCTGCTACCAACGTAGTCATCGGAATCTTTCTGGTGGGACTAGGGGTTGTGTTTCTCGTAAGAAACCTCGACATTCCCTGGCTTCGCTGGTTGAATGCAGGCACGTTGATGCCGATAGTACTTATCGTCGTCGGCATCCTTTTGCTCGGAAGGCAGACTATCGGCAGGGGAGGAGAATAGGCCATGGCTCAATCTGGCAACAACGAACAGAAGAGAAGGCGGACCAGCATAGTGCTCCCGTCAATCCTGATACTCCTTGGTGTTTTACTTCTCCTTTACAATCTCGGTCTGGTAGATTGGAGTATCTGGTCCGCAATTGCACGGTTCTGGCCTCTCATCCCCATAGCTGTGGGGCTTGAGCTGATACTGGGTAAAGGATCAATATCAGGAGCTGCGGCGGTGATCGCCATACTTATGATCATCGCGGCAGCCGGATTGGCTCTTCCTTTTCTGGCGTCAGGAGGACCCATTACCCGTATGAGAGTAGACAAGCCTCTTTCCGGGGCACTGAGTGCCGAGATAAGAATCAACATGGGTGTCGGCGCCCT
>JAQVXE010000036.1:13374-20092 GCA_028709305.1 Bacillota bacterium
CCATCAAGAAGTCCATGCAATTGCTCTTCGGATATGCTAATCTCATATGTAGCCATTGGTTCTCCCATACTCCAATTCCAATAGAGAACCAGTGGCCTCTCCGTACATATCCCCATCCGGCCCAACAGGGCGAAGGCTTTTTTGCAGCATCATGTCGGACGTAACTTTGGCGTCACTCTTCTACGTTGATCCCAACATTAAGTACGTATCGATCTCCTCGCACTTCTGCGATATTGAACTCCACAGGAACACGGCCATCTGTATAAGCAATCCGCTCCAAGCGCAGGATAGGGCTGCCTTGTGGAACACCCAAAGCTTCTGCAACATATTCGCCTGCTGGAACAGCCTGGTACTGATCGCATGACGACACGAGGCGAATGTTGAATTTCTCGGCAAGTGTCTGATAAATGGATATGCCGACTCCTTCCTCCTCCGAAAGTGTAGGCGCCATTGACACCGGGATGAACGATGTTGTCAATGCGATTGGCTCTGAATCAGCCAACCGTAACCGTTCAATTCTCCACACAGGCGTTCGCACATCCACCTGCAGGCTGCGCGCCACTATTGCATCAGCCGAAACCCTATCTATACTGGCACGACGTACACCTGGTTTCATACCTAGCTTAATAAGTTGTTCAGCGAAACTGCTGATTCGCGAGAGCGACTGGGAAATCTGGACCGGAGCCACAAAAGTGCCTTTCCCCTGCACACGGTATAGAACTCCCTCGTTTGCCAGTTCACTTATGGCTTTTTGAACAGTTCCTCGACTCACTTTGTATGTGGCCATAAGCTCTTGCTCGCTAGGTATTTGCGTATGTGGTTTGAGCAGGGTTATCTGCCCTCGGATAGACTCCTTGATTTGGTGGTATAGAGGCAAGGGCGAATCTCTGTCTATCATCTTAGTTTCACTCCAAACAGTCGGGCGTAGAACCTCACTCTCAAGATTTCACCAACTATGCGCCAGGTTACAGGCTACATGCTGATCAACCAGCGTCTGTTAGAGATAGCCACGCCTATCATCGTCGTAACCACGAGCACTCTCAGCATCCCCGAAGTGAATTGGAAGTAATAAACTCCATCAAAGAGGAATGTCTATGCCATTATCTTCAAGGATACTCATCACTTCATCGCGCGTTGGAACCTGGAAACCAGACCCAAGTTTCTGCACTGCAGCAGCACCAGTCGCATTGGCTAGTTGTGCAATTCTCTCAATGCTCCAGTTTTCTATGAATCCGCGGGCAAAGGCAGCAGCAAACGAATCCCCGGCCGCTGTGGTATCGCGAACAACAGCTGGGAAGCTCGGGAAATGACGTACTCCCATCGACCTCGACGCTATCAAGCATCCGTCCCCGCCAAGCTTCACCACCGCGTACCTATTGTTAACCTCACACAACCTCTGCGCTGCCACCTCAGGATCGTCATTTTCGGTGATCATCTTTGCCTCGTCCAGGTTTGCCAGAATCACAGTAGATAGACTCATGACTTCTCTCAGCGCGTCTTTGTCCATCTGTGGCACTAGTGGGCCGGGGTCGAAAAACACATCCCGGCCAGCCCGAGCAGCCTCCCGAACAGCCCTAACCGCGAGCTGTGCCATGTCCGGCCTGATCAAGAGGTAACCCATTACTATGACTACCCTGGACCCCTTTACTCCCTCTATCCACTGCTCCATCTTCCCCATACTAGGCTCAGATACGGGAAGAAATGCGTGGTTCGTTCCCTCATCAATCAACACCAGCACCAAGGGGGTGTCATATCCGTCCTCTGTTGCCATCTGCGAAGTGTCAATGCCCTCACTCGCGTATGATTCCAGAAGAAAGTGACCATAATGATCATCGCCAACAACACCTAGGGGTGCTACCTCAAGTCCCAATCGGCTAGCAACGATGGCGAAGTTCCCAGCGGCCCCTGGCTCGGGCCTAATCTCTGGCACCAATTGAGTTTGACCTGGTTTGATAGGCAATTCTTCTACAGGAACGATGATGTCTACTGCCTGCCACCCCAATACTGCAACATCCCACTCCATCGCAGAGCCTCCTCGCATCGTGTATGCCATCAAACTTTGAGCCGTCTCGAGGCGATGTCGGCCATCTGTCGGCTAATCCCTTCGAAGTCCAGGTATGCGTTTGCAGTCTTAAGATACTCATACTTATCCTGCGGAACCCGGGCAAACCCACTGAGAGCTCCCGCAAGGGCACCTGCAATACACGCAATCGTATCTGTGTCATTTCCGATGTTTGCGCCCGCAACGATGGTATCGAATGGGTCGCCGCCAGCAAAGGCAAACAGCCCAATTGCCGTGGGCACTGTAGAGCTAATTTCCCCATCGTTTCCTATTTGACCTTCAAGCTCAGCCAGCAACTGGTCAAGGGTTTCGGCCTCTATTGCTATTCTTACTGCCTGCCCTACTCGTGGCACTACTCGGCATCCAGCAGCAATCCTGGCATGCTCAAGGCCGTAATGCTCAGCAGCTCGTGCTCCGTACATACATGCTCTTATTACCGAGAACACATCAGCCTTCTCGGTAATTGCCTCTGCGATCCCACACGCAATCGCTGCCGCGCCTGAGTAAGCAATCTGATTTGCATGTGAAGGTGCGCACATTGTAATTGCTGTTTTCACTGCACCATCCAAGTTGCCTGGGTTAACCAAACCAGCAGGTGCTACCCTCATCGCCGCACCATTGGAGGTCCCTCGCCCGTAGGTACCGCCTGCGAGCCCAACCTCAACCGGATCCTTGCCCTGCTTTAGCTCCTCAATAACATATTGCGTGGTCGGTCCCGCATTTCTCGGGTAAAACTTCTCATATTCTGACCACTTGAGCAACGCCTTCGCGGCGGCCTCAACTGTCAAATCCCCGTCGGTCTCCACCAACGCCCGAGCCATCTCGTACAGCTGGGTGGAATCATCTGTCACCTCGCCGGGTTCATTTCCTTCAGCGTATGAGCTTGCCCCCGGTTTATAGAATTCGCGAACGTACCCTCCGTAGCCGCTGATAATGTCTGCCCTACTCATTGCCTCTGTGGGTGCACCCAAAGCGTCACCCATTGCAGCTGTAGCAACGCATCCTAGAATTCGATCATATAGGTCATATGAAGCCAAGATATTAGCCCTCCCTTGATTCCATCTTCTACGGTTGTGTTTTTCTGATTGCCAAGCCCGGGTGACGGACGGGCCCTGCCCGTCCGTCACTGGCCTGGACGAGACTCTGAGTAGATGCTGACAGAGCTCTCGTACTACTTATGCAACAGGTCAGGCGAAATCCTGATCTTCCCGTCAAGTATCTCTTGCCGTATCTTCTCTACTTCAGCTCTTACGCTGTCTGGAACTGGGGAATCAACAGGAAACTCGAAATCGCATGCCCGCTCCGCAATTCCGTATACCCTTACGGTTCCAGGGCGATAATTTCCTGCGCGAACGGAATTGATGTAATGCCTGAACATGACCTCAAAGTAATTAACGGCGCTGCCGAGTTCAAGCCCATGTAGCACATCGGGATAATGCACATCCCATGCCACGAATGGCTTCCCAACTTCTGCTGCAGCCTGAGCTGCGCCTACTCCTGTTCCGCCTGCAGCTGAAGCAATGATGTCACAGCCCTTGCTGGCAAGCGACAAGCCAAGTTCCTTGCCCTTTGATGGGTCGCTGAAGCTATTTGCATAGACCACGAGATCCACCACTTTGGGATTGGTCTTGCGCAGACCCTGCTGCCACCCGGCTATGATTTCGTTGATAACACCCATGTCGGCTCCGCCAACCATACCGACTTTCCCGGTCTTGGTCATGAGTCCGGCTACACAGCCGGCCAGATATGCGGTCTCAAGTCGGTCAAGCTTAAACTCCTGAATATTCTTATACTGTTCGATATTTCGAACGCCTGCATCCAGTATGGCAAACTTCTGATTCGGGAACTTTTTCGCAACAGATATGGTGGCTGGTGCATGAAAGTCGTAGCTGGTGATTATCAGATCATAGTATCCCGACTCAGCCAAAGCTTGAATCTTGGGTTCATATCCGCTGCTGTCTGAGGCTTCAACAATCTTGATCTCGAAGTTGTCCTTCTTCGCATATTCCTTCAGCCCAGAAACTAAAGCCTGCAACCATTCTGCGGAATCGACAGGATAGCAAGATACATATGCTACTCGAAAACGTCTACTCGCTGCAAAGGCTGATGAACCAGCAAGCATCATCGCAATCACTAGAACGGCAATCATAGTCTTTGTCTTTGATGTACGGTCATACATGTTTTTGCCCCTCCTTATCGTAGTAACGTGCTTCTGTGTAACTTTGATTGTAGAAGTTGCCTTGGAAGTCCAAATCAGTAACGTAGTGCCCTTTGAGCACATTCCATCTGCCTTTCTGTCCATACCCCCCCCAACTATGTGACAGCTCATGATTGTCTGGGTGTCGCCTTAACGAGCTTGGATATTCTTGAAGCCACTGGCGGCAGTAGGGCCACTATTATTGCAAGCAAATACGGCAACATTGAAAGAAGCTGTATGGCATATCCTTCGCTTGATAACGCAATCACTATGGCTTCTGACAATCCAAATAGCAGGCAAGCACCGAATGTAGCAATAGGTTCAGAATTGGCGAGGATTAATGCGGCGAGAGCAGTAAAGCCCCTGCCGTTCGTCATACCCTCGTTAAACATGTTTGTAAAACCCAACGCAAGCTCTGCGCCTGCAAGACCACAAAGAAGGCCGTTTATGGAAAGAGCAATATACTGCACTCTCCGAGTAGGGATTCCTGCAGAAGCCGCTGCCTCTGGTTTCAAGCCTGTTGCGCGGATACTCAGCCCAAATGACGTCTTGTATAGAACGACATATGTAACAACAACAAGAATCCACGATATGTACACAATTATGGAGTGGCCACTGAGCACCTCACCTACTAGCGGTATCTTCTCAAGTAAAGGAAGGTTCAAGCTCCGAAGACCGAGGTCGCTGGGGAGAATGAAGCGGCCGCTGGTTCCAAAGATCGGACGTAGCAAGTACCTCGTCAGTCCTGTTGATACAGATATCGAAGCAAGTGCACAGATTATGGGGTCAACATTGAGGTTCAACACAAAGAACGCATAGATGAGCGTCATGAACATGCTGACTAACATGGCACAGATGATTCCGATGTAAGGACTTGCCGCAAAATGCGTGCCTACGACTGCGGCAAAGCAACCCATCAACATGAAGCCTTCAATTGCAATGTTGAAAACGCCAACGCGCAAAGCAAATAGCCCGCCAAGAGCCGCCAGCGAAATCGGAGCCGAAACACGTAGTGTGACATGTAGTAGTTGCGCAAGGTTCAAAGGAAACTCCTCCCTAGTAAAACCCAACTCCACTCTTTGCTTCTATGCATTAGTCTGTTTTCTGCGTACTGTGGCAAAGAACATGACCAAACCCTGAATAACCATGATCACTTCGCTGGGCACTTCAGTGATCACTGACAGCAAAACGGATCCACTCTGCAACGCACCGAGAAACAGCGACCCAAACAGGATGCCGATGGGATTGTGCCGGCCAAGTAATGCTGCTGCCATGCCGTTGAGACCCAGCCCTGGAGTGAACTTGTCGAAGTAGAGATGATACACGGTCAGTACTTCGCATACGCCGACCAGTCCCGCAAGCCCCCCTCCTATCAACGCAGACTTGAGGATTGTGCGGTTGGCCGGAATTCCTCCATATCGGGCAAAGCGTTTGTTATGGCCCACAATGCACATCTCGTATCCCGGCACTGTCCGCTTCATACCTAATGCATAGACTACAAAGATGACTACTATCATTGCGACAGCTACTGAAGATGGCAAACTGATCGGAATAGCTTTGGATACTGCCGACGCAACTCCTTTCTCTGCAATCGGAGAATACAGCAGCACATAAGTGGATAGCAGGCCGATTATGTAATTGAGCATCAAAGCCATGATCACTTCGTCAACACCTAATAGCACCTTCAGCACGGCAGGTATGAAGCAGCATAGAGCACCGGCCGCAACACCCAGAACAACTGCTGCTATCACTTGAACAGTAGGAGGGACTCCTTTCCACGCTACTCCGACCCATGTCGCGGCCAAGGCCGCCAGATAAATCTGTCCATCTTGACCTATGTTGAAATATCCGCTGCGCACACATATCGAGAACGACAAGGCAGATAGCACGAACGGCAAACAGTATCTGAATGTCCCCCTCATGCCGCTTCGAGTGCCGAATGCGCCTTTGAACAGTGTGCGATATGCATTGAGTGGGTCTTCTCCAGCAAACGCTATCAGAACCCCCGCTAACGCAAAGGCGATTATGATAGCGACTAGAGAAATCAACAGGTTCGTCCAGCCACCGGAAAGCCATCTGAAATGTTTGCTTCTACGGGTACAGCCTGTGTGCAAGTCTCTAGGCATATTGCACTTCCCCTTCTCTCTATCATGAACACTGATTCAAGCGTGGTCATTCAGTTTTCGCCGATTTAACCCCACCCATGAGAAGGCCAAGTTGCTCGCTTGTAGCATGATGAGTATCCCGAACCTCTCCGGCAATCTGGCCTCGATACATAATGACGATGCGATCACTCAGGGCGAGCAGCTCATCTAGGTCAGCAGTGACCAGGAGCACGCCTGCTCCTCGATCCCTTTCCTCGATGATTCTCTGATGCACAAAAAGCGATGCGCCAATATCGACTCCACGTGTAGGGTGCGATGCCAGCAACACTTTAGGACGCCTGGAGATTTCGCGGG
>JAQVXE010000137.1 GCA_028709305.1 Bacillota bacterium
TGGGGGCCGACAGGGTACTCTATCCCGAACGCGACACCGGTGCTCGCCTTGCTCGAATGTTGACTTCGACCAACATCATTGAGCAGATAGATCTTGATCCGAACTACAGCATGGTTGAGATGGTTGCACCAGGCCACATCGCAGGCAAAACGTTGGCTACTTTGAATATCAGGGCCCGTTTTGGCGTGTACATCATGGCGATTCGCTCGGACGGACGCATGATAGTGGCCCCAGGGGCTGACGACGTGATTCATGAAGGCGACGTTGTGGTGGTGATCGGCAAGAATGACAACCTTCAGCGCTTCAAGAGGCTTTAGTGGCTGTCTTGCCGTTGTGCCGTTGGAACCTGCAAAGTTGTGTGGCGAAGGCATGAGGGGAACAAGCTATGGAACGGGTTCATAAGTTCCTCGCAAGAGCGGGTGTGGCCTCTCGCCGCAAGTGCGAGCGGCTGATAGCTGACGGTCGTGTCACTGTGAATGGAAAGACAATGACCGAGCTGGGGGTCCAGATTGACCCAACCCGGGATGTAGTGGCAGTCGACGGAGTAATAGTGCATCCGCCGTCTGAGCATCTGTACATGGCAATCAACAAACCCGCAGGCTTTGTTACAACTGTCCGTGATACCCATGGCCGCCCCACTGTTCTGGATCTCGTCTCTGGCCTTGGCCGCCGGGTCTACCCTGTGGGAAGGCTTGACATGGAATCTGAAGGTCTGCTTCTCTTGACTGACGATGGCGAGCTTGCGTACGGAATCAGCCATCCAAGCCGTGGAGTCGCCAAGGTCTATCGTGTGAGGCTTGCAAGGCCCATAACCAAGTCAGAGCTTGCCACCATATCAAGTGGAATCGAATTGGAGGATGGCTTGACTATGCCTGCTCCTGCCAAGTTCATCGGCAGATCGGACAGGCTCGTCGAAATCGAGCTTCGGGAGGGCCGGAAGAGGCAGATTAGGCGGATGTTTGCCACAATCGGCAACGAAGTGGTGCAGCTTACTCGAATCGCCATTGGGTGCGTCTCCCTTGGGACGCTCCGTGAAGGCGCGAGCAGAAGGCTGACGGCAGAAGAGGTCAGAGGTTTGAAGAGGCTCGCGCGCGTCGACAACTGCGACGATATAGACTGAAAGTGCGTGAAGTCGTCGCCCAGATGGAACCTGTAAGAGCCAGAGCGGGATTGAGCCGCGGTAGAGGTGTCGCATCTACGCGCGGCTTTTTGCGTTACGGAAGAGCATGGCGAGACACGCCGAGAGGTGCTAACTCGCGGCTACTCATCAACCTTGATTACTTCGCCACAAAAAGCAGGATTTGATGGACTTACGTATAATACTATCCATTGTTGAGCATGAATTACCATTTTGCCCGCATAATAGACATGGCATGCGCTCTTTGCAGTTGTAACTGGAAGGCTTTGCTCGCGTTTGCTTAGCTCTTGATCACTGTGGCCATGACGGTACTCTCGGGTGTTCACGACTGGTCTGGCATCAGCATCAAACAGTACCGAAGGCAGTGAAAGCCGGCGTCCTCCAGGTGTGCGCGGGCGACGTAGATTCTGAAGATTCAGGAGGGGTTGCGGGATGGCAATGAGATCGCGTCAGATAGCGAGCTCGTTCGGATGCCCGACCTCGGCCGCTGGTAGGCGGCTAGAGCACCGGGCAGAGGCGGGGATAACGCTCATAGAGCTTATGTTGGTAATAACCATGATGGGATTCGCTTTTGCCGCAGTTTTCGCCTTAACCCAGCTCACTGCTGCCACGAATGCCATTGTCGACAAGGGAGTCCGTTATTCGCAAGAATTGTCTCTGATGTCAGATCAGATCGTAGATGGGGCGGGCAGTCGATATAAGGGTTTGCGACAAGCCTCAAATGTCAGTTCTGATTATGAGCTTGGCCATGTACGCTATAACTTCCACTATACGGGGACATCTGATCAGGAGCATTACTGGGTAAGCGAAGATGCTCTTTTCAGATCCATAAACAAGGAACCAGCTGAGCGAATGGGTCCAGTCAGCTCTGTTGAAGTTTCAGGGCCTGACCACGAAGGCATATGCACACTGAGGCTGGTTTCCTCCAACGGAGAAGGCAATGAAGTTGAGCACGTCACTTCGGTGCGCCTGAGGAACCGAAGTTAGCAGGAGCTATATGTCTAGGAAAGCCTTAGCATTCGGCGGCTTTGGCCCGCGTAGTGCTGCTCGCCATGCCCTCTTCGGCATATAGCAGTACATTCACCATCATCACGTGGTTGGGACGGTTTGTCTGCCTCTGCTGAACTTCTAGGTAGACGGCTATCAGGTGCCAATATGTAGTAGGTTAAGCTAGAATGCAAGGATTGGCTTGCAAAACTATGAATTTTGGGAGATAATTAAGCAAACTGATATCCTGTGCCATATGGGAAAATGCGCGTTCGGAGGAAATGCAAATGTGCTTCGGTGCGAATGATGGCGTCACCCTTGTTGAAGTGATGGTGATTGTAGTTGTTCTGGGGCTGACTAGTGCCCTTGTCTATTATGGCATCATGGCCGTGATCAACGCCAACGAGCGCGGCAAGCACAAGGTAGAGGCTGTTTCGCTGTTAAAGGCAGCCACTGAGGCACTCACCATATCTGATCTTAGCTTAGTAATAGGACTTGAAACGTCGTACACGGCTGACTGGATTCCCGACGCCTATGCGATTACTTACACGGTAACCAACACTAGCCATGGGGTGTACAGCCTTGAGGTGCAAGTGACACGGGATGATAGGGTCCTTGCCAAAAACAAGACCCTCGTTCATAAGTAGTGTCTGGCGGTGCGAGATATCTATAGTTGAGCCCAGGTTACTTGAGAGAGCATGACCACGGGCACAAAGTCTTGCGTCAAGAACGACTGTGAAGAGTTACATACCAATATGAGCCAAGGCAGGTGACGGCAAATGAAAATTCCTTGGTTGATCGGAAACCAAAAAGGAGGCACACTCGCTTACACCCTGGTTGCTGTGGTTGTTGTTACCCTCCTTATTGCCGGCATGCTTGAGATGACTCTCATGTCATATAGGGCAGGTGCGTTCCAAGAAAGAAGGCAAAGAGCTCTTGCTGCGGCGGAGTCTGGGATCGCGGTAGCCATCGGAAAACTGGCCAATGGTGATGAGATACCAAGAGCCAGTTATTCTCCGAAATCCCCTGCGTCTCCTAGCATTGATAGTGCGGCGGGCAACTGGATCGGCAAGAACACCGGTGGTATGCCATCCGAGCTTGAATTGGGGCCTTCCACTGCATTCAAGGTGTGGGTTTCAGAGACTGTGGGGGATCGTACAACTGTTGTCTCGAGGGGTTCTGCCGGTGGCAGTTCAAGAACAGTAGGCGTAACGCTTACAAAGGCGTCAGGCGGACCTCAGTTCCTTGTAGCCGCCACTCAACTGGTCCCGTCGTCGAAGGAAGATATCAACATGAACAAGATGAGGTCGCCAGGAAAGTTCGAAGGCAACATGCGCATTGAGGGAACTGAGCCAAGTGCCATCAGCGTCCCAAGGGAAGGTACGGGCGTGGTATGTGAAGGCAGGTTGCTGGTAAGGCCCACCCCAAGTATTAATGGTATTACAAACAAGGTGAAGCACTTCTTCAGCTCGGTGGACATCGATCGGAATGAATATCAGTATCCTGCGCCGGTCGCTCCCTCGGGACTTCCAGACAAGGGCGAGTTATATGGGACCAAAACACAACCAGTGCACATCACCGAGAGCGCCAGTTATTTATGCGCTACGATCAAGGGGCGTTGCGAGGTCACCATCGACGCCACACGTTCGGACATAGTGCTGCACTTTAGAAAAGGGGTCATGATAACTGCTGCCGATGGCGAAGTGCCGATTATCAAGATCAAAGGGGATCACACCGTCAAGTTCTTCATCGACGGCGCGCCTAATAGGTGGAATTGCGAAACGGAGCATCGTGACCCGACTAAATTGATCATCCACAGCAATGCCACGTACAATAAGTGTGACAAAAAAGATGAGACAAGAGTCATTCTAAAACCGTATCCGTTCATTGCTGCCGTGGTTTATGCGCCAAGGGTGAACGTGGACGGTATCGGCTACGGGACTTTTTCAGGTGCAATAGTAGGCAACACGGTGAAATTCGAGGAGACTGGACGCTACATATATCCTGTTGAATACGCCGAGAACATAAGGAACCTGAATCTGGGCATCATGAACCCGGTGTCGATTCCGCAGATCGGATCGTGGACCGAGATCAACCCGTAGGGTTTCATCTGTTTCTAAGTGAGCTAGCTGGGCAACTCTTAAGAAGTGTCTGAACCCAATGGGTAGCTTGAGTTTTGGTCATGGGTAAGGTAAGCTGCTCAAGAGACGAGCCTTCGGCAACAGTCTCCTGCTTATGGCGGGGGTTATCGTGTGGGGAGAGCTAGGCTAAGGTCTGACTCGCGTCGAAAGTGGAGGATATGAATTGAACGTAGCAATTATCGGCGCTGGCGCTTCCGGGCTGATGGCGGCAGCTGCCGCGGCCGGGGCCGGCGCCGATGTCGTTGTTTATGAACGTAACAGGATTCCAGGCAAGAAGCTGTTGATATCGGGAAAAGGCAGATGCAACATTACGAATGACTCGCCGGTCGCCGATATGGTTGAGGCTTTCGGCCCAGGTGGCCGATTTCTCTATTCGGCCATGTCTGGCTTCGGGCCCCAGGACCTTTGTGCTATGCTGTCGGGCCTTGGAGTTGAGTGCAAAGTCGAACGGGGCCGAAGGGTATTCCCAGTGAGCGATCGTGCTGCCGACGTTAGGAACGCTCTCTTCCGCTACGCTCGGGACCAGGGGGCCCGATTCGTGTTTCGTGAGCGAATAGCGGGGCTTGCCG
>JAQVXE010000037.1 GCA_028709305.1 Bacillota bacterium
CTCCGCGTCGCAATCCTGCAGACGGACCGGTTCCTGCCCCAATAAGATTCAAATTGTGATCGTCGTCTCTTTCTGAGACGATAACATGTATCTGGCTCGAGCCAATGTCAAGCCCTACCTTGATATCGTTTTTCGCCAACATAGCTCCCCCCGCGGGCCCGTCCAACCCTCTCACATTATTGCATGATTCTAGAATCGTACCCACTTACCCTCTAGAGCCGTTGGGGATGCTGAGGAGGCCGCGATCCCCCCGGATCCATCCCCCGCGTGGAACCTCCGCTCACCTGGGGCGAATCACCGGTTTTGCATCAACACGCAAATCTATGTAATCTACCGGCGTTCCCTGTTCCCTGATTGAAGCAAGTATGGAATCGAGAACGCGCACCCGCGACTCTATCTCCTGAGCACCGCCAATGAATACCCTGATGCCATCTGTTGTTCTGACGACTATGTCTTCAGACGAGGACACGTCTACTTCGGATATGTTCGGAATTCCCTGCCGCAGCAGCGCTGCGCCTACCCGGGCTCCAATTGACACCTGGTATTCCGGCCTGATAGGCTCTCCAACCTCAACCCAGGTTGGAGCCACTCCAACCACGAGAGGCACGTCAGGATCTGTAATCGCCTCCGAAATGCCTATGGCATGCCCGTCTTCGTCGACGTCTATGAAGTAGCCTCCGTACGGAATGTAAAGAGCCGTAGTACGCTCCTCGATGGCAACGTTTATGGTATCAGGGAGGATCCTGTACACCTTAGCCTTGCGTATCCTCGGCGTAGCCAAAAGCCTTCTTTCTATCTGGCCGGTCGGCACAAGGAATATGTTGGTATTCTCCGGAACAGCCGCAATAAGTAGGACTTCATAGTCGGACAAATAGCGGCATCCGGCTACCCTCACTGCCCTTACAAGAAAATAAGGAGAGTTGAGGAAGGCAGCAGTTGCCAATACTAAGAAAAGCAGGACCACTGCAGGAAAGGATATGGCTCGCCGGGATTCTGCGTGCGGCTCTTCCTCCAGTATAGGCATATCAGACATGTTAGAAGAGTCAGGCAACGCTTCCACCCCCCTGGCAGCAACCAGCCTGACCCCATTATAACACGATGCAAGCCTTGCAGAGGATAGCTACGAAAAATTCGTCATTCAGCTGCGGCAGCGCTCGCAGAATCCGATACCAGCTCCACATCTCCACCGCAGGATGCCAGTTTCCCGTGGACATCGTCGTAACCCCGAAGAATGTGCGCCGTCCCGTCAAGCGTTGTCTCGCCCCTGGCCATTAGTCCGGCTATTACCAACGCCGCGCCGGCACGCAGATCAGGAGCTACGACCCGGGCGCCGGTAAGCTCATTGACGCCCCGTATTATCGCGGTTCGGCCATCAACTCCTACATGCGCCCCCATCCTGGCAAGTTCGTCCACATAGCGGAACCTGTTACTGAATATGTTCTCAGTGATTGTGGATGTGCCTCTGCAGACTGTTAGATACGCTGCAATCGGAGCCTGAAGGTCGGTTGGAAAGCCCGGATACGGCATGCTCTTCACAGCGATAGGCACAGGCCTGTCGCCCATGGCAACGCGCACAGAATCTTCAGAGCAGATGACAGCAGCGCCTGTTTCAGCCAGCTTGGCTGCAAGAGCATCAAGGTGCTCGGGCACGACTCCTGTGACAGTCACGTCGCCCCTGGTAGCCGCGGCTGCGATCATGTAGGTGCCCGCCTGAATCCTGTCGGGCATCACAGAGTAGTTAGTTGAACCGAGACTCTTGACGCCTGTCACCTTGATCGTGTCGGTTCCAGCTCCCCGGATATCTGCCCCAAGCCGCACCAGGAAGTTCTGCTCATCTACTATCTCCGGTTCACGCGCTGCATTACGAATTATGGTGGTCCCAGACGCCAGGCAGGCTGCCGCCATAAGGTTCTCTGTTGCGCCAACGCTGGGGAAATCAAGATGTATCTCTGCCCCCACAAGCCTGGGCGCCCTTACGATTATGTATCCGTGCTCTTCAGAAACCTGCGCTCCCATGGCAGAAAGGCCTCGAAGATGGAGATCGATAGGACGGGAACCGATGGCGCAACCACCCGGGAAAGGCATCTTCACCTCTCCGAATCTGGCAAGAAGGGGTCCTAAGACCTGAACAGAAGCCCGCATCTTTCTGACCAACGGGTCCGGCGGATCTGCAGACACAATCGTCGTTGGATCAACTCTGACCTCGCCTGGACCTGTATTAGACACTTTCGCGCCAAGGGCTTCAAGAAGCTTGCACATGGTATCCACATCTGTTACCTGCGGCACGTTAGAAATCACGCACTCGTCGGACGCCATTATAGACATGGCAAGCAGCTTCAAGCAGGAGTTCTTGGCGCCCGGGGTTACTATCCTGCCTCTCAGTTCACGTCCTCCGACTATCCTCAATGTATCCATCGCGGCCACCTCGCGCGTCGTAATCTAGCACAGTGACACCAAGACTAACCGCCAACAACTCTGATTTCGGGAACGAGCTCCACTCCGAATTTGTCGTATACGCTCTGCCTCACCACATTCATCAGAATAAGAACGTCTCGCGCAGTTGCATCGCCTACGTTCACTATGAAATTGGCATGAACATGGGAGACTTCGGCGCCGCCTACACGCAGCCCTTTGAGGCCCGCGCCGTCAATATACCGGCCCGCTCCTCTCCCTGACGGATTCTGGAATACGCATCCCGCACTGGGAAGGTGCAGCGGCTGCTTTATCTTGCGATCTTTCATGTATTCGCTCATCTGGCGGCGTATTTCTTCGGAGTTGCCCTTTTCCAACTGGATCATTGCTTCGCAGGCAATCAGGTCTCCATGGGAAAGCCGGCTTGACCTTTGAGCAAACTGCATCTCATCACACGTTTTTACCGAAACTGATCCATCAAGCAGTAACGTCGTTACCTCGCGCGCTACATCGCCAACCGTATGGCTGTATGCGCCGGCATTCATGGCCATTGCCCCACCAAGCGAACCCGGTATTCCCACAGCCCATTCAAGCCCAGCAAGGCCTCGATCGGCGCAAGCTCTCGCCAAGGCGGGCAGACTTACCCCTGCCATGGCATACACACGCTCGCCGTCGAACCTCACACTATCAAAGCCCGAACCGATCCTCACTACTACACCGCGAATCCCCTCATCAGCAACGAGTAGATTCGTGCCGTTGCCAAAGACAAACAGGGGCAGACCTTCGTTCCAGGCCCATCGCAAGACAGCAGACAGACTGCTCATATCACGAGGTTCCACAAGCATGTCGGCTGGACCACCGATCTGAAATGACGTATATTTCCTCATTGGCTCGTTCAGCGCAATTCTCCCGTTGAACGATTTTGCAAGCTGCCTTGCCTGTTCATCGGTGACCATGCTCGTCATCGAGTTTCCACCGCCCATCATGCGATAGCCTGGAGCTTGCATCCAGAGAACCAAGCTCTTCAGCAAAGCGCCGTGACGATCTATAGATGTCGCCCGCCCCCATGGTGACAACTGTGTCGCCAGGGCCAGTTGAGTTCCTAAGGAAGTCATCCAGAGCTTTCTTGTCGGCAAGGTAGGCTATTGGCCTCCCCTCGTATGCCGCGATCCTCTCTGCAAGGTCGCGCCCGGAAACTCCCGGTATAGGCGACTCGCCCGTGCCTTCGTAGTAGATCTCGGTAATAGCTACGACATCGGCAAGACTGAACGACCGGACAAACTCATCCCGAAGGTATTTCGTCCTCGTGTAGCGCTGCGGTTGAAATACGACCACAAGCCGTCCCTCGGCCACCTGACGCAAAGCGGCAAGCGTTGCCCTAATTTCCGCAGGGTGGTGCGCATAATCGTCAACCAAAGTCATGCTAGCCGTCTTGGCTAGCACTTCGCATCTGCGCTCGGCCCCTCTGTAATCTGCAAGCCCTCTGCTTATGACCGAAAAGTCTATCCCCAACTGATCGCAGACGGCAACGGCAGCTATGGCATTACTCATGTTATGCGTACCAGGAACAGAAAGCTCAATCTGACCCAGGCATGTTCCGCGACGCATCACCGAGAAACGTGACCCGAAGCCAAGCTGGCCATAGTCTGCGGCCGCATAATCGGCCTCCGAGGAGATGCCGTAGTATACGATTCGCCGGTCGAGCCCCCGAGCCGCACGGATGACATACTCATCATCTGCGCATAGAACTGCAAACCCATTCGGCTTGATCCGGCGAAGGAACTTGACAAAGCCCTCCATTATTCCTTCGAACGTCTCGTAGTAGTCTCGATGATCATCATCAATGTTCGTGACGACGGCGATCTCCGGATCGAGCTTGAGGAAGGATCCGTAAGCTTCATCCGCTTCCACTACCATGAACTCGCCGCTGCCGGCCTTGCCTCCGCTTGGAGTCCAAGGCAGACCTGCTCCTACCGCCACTGTGGGATCGAGGCCGGCCTCATTCAGTATCATCGCTATCATTCCGCTGGTCGTAGTCTTGCCATGCGTTCCGGTTACAGCAATGCCACGCAGCGGTCGCATAATCTCGCCAAGAAGCTCAGCTCTTGAGACAATCCTTAGGTTTCGTTCCCGCGCAGCCCGAAGTTCAGGGTCATCTTCGGGCACTGCTGCTGAGACCACCACCAAGTCAACGCCGTCGACATGTGATGGATCATGACCCTGATATACGTCAGCGCCAAGAGCAGCCAGGTCCTCCAGGTGGGGAGAGTAGCGTATGTCCGATCCGCTAACCTGTGCCCCATGGCCAATGAGTATTCTGGCAAGCGGACTCATGCCGCTGCCACCTATCCCTATGAAATGAACACGCGTTGCACCACCCATGTGACCCGCACCTTTCCCGCTACGCCACGCTTGCTGCGGACGATGCTATTGTATGCCTTATGCCCTCCCGGAGAGCATGTCCTACGCGCATGACAAGTCATGCTGCGATGTTAGTTACTGCGCCAGACTGGTCCATCCGCATGCTTCCGTATGAGCAACACCCCAGTTGTTATCATACCTTACCTGACACCCCTTGGGCCGCCCTGATCACACAATCTGCCACCTTTCGGGCAGCATCAGGCCGCCCCGAGCTCCTCGCAATCTCGGCCATCCCTCGAAGCGCCCGCTCTGATGAAAGAAGCGAGCCCACTTCAGACTCAAGGACGGTCGAGTCCAGCTCGGCATCGAGTATCACCCTGGCAGCACCCCGCGCCTCCATGGCGCGGGCATTTTTCTCCTGCACATTATCGGGCACATGCGGATGAGGAACAAGCAGCGCAGGAACGCCCCTAGCTGCAAGCTCAGCAATGGTTATCGCCCCTGCGCGGCAAATGGCTAGGTCGGCACAGGCGAGTGCCTTGGGCATATTGTAAATGTATGGCATAATAATAATGTCCCCACTATCTGACCTGCCTATTCCGTCAGAGGAAATACTTACCCGGAGGCCTGACCCGGAAACTAGATCCATGGATTCCTCAAATTTGTCGCTCCCTGTGGCCAACATAAACTGGGCGTTGTACTGGGCTGCAAGTGACGGGAGGGTCTCGATGAACGCAGTGTTTATCCTGCGGGCTCCCTGGCTCCCTCCGAACGCCAATACAGTCGGGCGCCGTGGATCGAGTCCAAATGAAGCTGCTGATTCTTCCCGCTCGGCTGTGACTATCTCCGGACGAATTGGGTTCCCAGTAAGAACTGAACGCTCGGGGCGTGCCAGGTACTTCTTGGACTCCTCCCAGCTGACAGCGACCGTCTGGGCCCATCTCGAGAGAAGCCTGTTCGTGGCACCGGGAACCACGTTCTGCTCATGAATGACCACCGGCACGCCCAGCATCGCTGCGGCGAGCATCGCCGGACCGGAAGCGTAGCCCCCTGTCCCCACAGCGGCGTTCGGCCTGAACTTCCGCACTATGGCGATAGACTGGAAGAGGCCTGCCACCGCCCTTCCGGCTGTAGCCAATGTGTCAAGAGAGAACCTTCTCTCAAACCCTGAAACGGTGATTGCCCTAAACTTAAAGCCGGCCTTTGGCACTAGATCGCTTTCCAGGCCACGCTTCCCCCCCACAAACAGAATATCGGCATCGGGGTATCTAGCAAGCAACTCCCTGCCGATTGAGAGCGCAGGGTATATGTGGCCCCCTGTACCGCCGCCGGCGAGCAAAAACCTCTTTCTTGCGATCTTCTTCATCCTCAAACGAGCAACCTCCCCCGGCCCCGCAAAACCCGCTTCTACCTTTGATTGACGTGCTTCGACACATTGAGCAGTATTCCTATCCCGGCCAACATAGGCACAAGCGATGACCCGCCTGAGCTTATTAGGGGCAGCGTAATGCCTGTAATGGGCATGATGCCTGACACAACAGCTATGTTCATGATCGCCTGAAGCGCAACCATTATGGTAATGCCTGCTGCGAGAAGCGATCCAAAGGAGTCAGGGGCATTGAGCGACGTCCTGAAGCCCCGCCAGCTAAATACCACGTAAAGAAGGACTACAGAAGCAGCTCCCAATAAGCCCAGTTCCTCTCCGATGACAGCGAAAATGAAGTCAGTATGTTGCTCCGGAAGATAGTGAAACTTCTGCCTCGAAAGCCCCAGTCCAACGCCTACAAGCCCGCCTGATCCCAATGCGAGGAGAGACTGGATTATGTGGAACCCTGAGTCAAGTGGATCAGCCCACGGATCAAGGAATGAAGTGAGCCTTCGAAGCCTCACAGGGTCTTGTTTGGCAAATAGGTACACAATGGGGCCTGCAGCCGCCATCGTGGCAAGGAGCGCCGGCACATTCGATCCTCCTGCAAAGAGCATGCACCAACCGACTCCGGCAATCCCAATGGTGGTGCCCAGATCGGGCTCCTTCAGAACAAGAAGAGAACAAGCCCCGATAATCATCATCGGCAGTAGAAAGCCACGCCACAGGTTCTCCGTCCTCTCCTGGGACGATGAAAGATACGAAGCCAGAAAGATGACTAGCGACAGCTTGGCGAACTCAGAAGGTTGCACCCTAATGGGCCCAACCCCCAGCCACCTTCTTGATCCCCCAACAAAAACCCCCACACCGGGCACGAGAACAAGGGCCAGCGCTGCCAAGGACAGAACCATGAGAAGCCCTGAGAACCTCGCCCATACGTGGTAATCGATATTCATGCAGATTATCATGGCTATGATTCCGATTATCCCCCAAAGGGACTGACGCTTCAGATAGTAGTATGGATCGCCGAGCTCACTGTAGGCCGTTACTGAGCTCGCACTGAATACCATCACAATGCCAATGCTGAGCAAGGCCAGCGTGGCAATGAAGAGGATCAGATCGGGAAGACCTCCGCGGTGGTTTGTCATGCCATATCACTCCGTGCGCCTAAAGCGCCGCAAATCCCAGAGCTGCAAGGAACGCAGCCACTATCCAAAACCTTACGACGATTTTCGGTTCCGGCACTCCCTTGAGCTCGAAATGGTGATGGATTGGAGCCATCCTGAAAACCCTCTTGCCAGTGAGCTTGAAGTACGCGACTTGGATAACATCAGACATCGCTTCAGCTACATACACTCCACCTATCACAAGCAATAGTAGTTGAGTCCGGGTGAGCACCGCCATTGAAGCGAGCGCCGCTCCCAAGGCAAGGGATCCAGTGTCTCCCATGAAAATCGCTGCAGGGTAGGCATTCCACCAGATGAACCCGAGGCACGCCCCGCCTACAGCTCCTGCGAAGGCACCTCCTTCAGAATGCCCAAGTGATGATGATACAGCCACATAGGCAAACGAGGCAATCGCCATGGTGCCTGCGGCTAGCCCATCAAGTCCGTCTGAAAGGTTCACTGCATTGGCAGACGACACCAGAACCAGCATGACAAAGGGTATGTACCATATGCCAAGGTCAATCATGCGCCCCCGCGAAAACGGGATGATGATTTTGGAACCAATATCAGGATTTGAGTAGGCCCATGCGCCCAGAATCAACCCGAAGACCAGCTGAAAAAGGATCTTCTGCCGCGCCCGCAGACCCAAAGGACGATGGGAGACTATGGAGATGTAGTCATCCAGCATGCCCACGAGTCCGCAACCTGTTGTCGTAAAAAGCGCCCACGGCAGCATCGAATACCCGGGCGTGGCCGCGGCCGAACCCAATAGCAAGGAGACTATCATGATTACCCCGCCCATGCTGGGCGTGCCTGACTTCTTCATATGAGACTTGGGGCCGTCATCCCTGATGACCTGGCCTGCCTTAAGCTGCCTAAGATTCCTGATGGCTATCGGCCCGATCAATATGGAGACGACGAACGAGATCCCTGCTGCTACCAACGATCGAGTCACAACTTCCGACATCTACATCCCACCACTGCCAGGGGCCTCAAGAAGTCCTTCTGCAATCTCTTCCATCTCCATACCCCTTGACCCCTTTATCAATATCACATCTCCCGGACAAACCATCTTTGCCAGAGCCTGCAATGCCCCCAGGTTATCTTTGCACTCCACTACTTCGACAGTGTCTGGCCTCAAGGCCGCAGCTACCTGACGCTCCTCCCCCTCAAGAAGCCGGACGGCTTTGCCTGCGTAGGCAGCCATTTCCCCAACGGTCACAAGCCCTGCAACACCAGCACGCGCCGCGTGCCTGCCCACATTCTCGTGGGCGACAATACTCTCTTCCCCCAGTTCAAGCATGTCTCCAAAAGCCAGGATCACCCGACGCCCTCTCGCATACTGCAACGCAGCATCAACTGCGCACTTTACAGATGCAGGATTGGCGTTATAGGCATCATTTATGACAGTAAAGCCTGCCGGCGATGTGGAAAACTCCATCCTCATAGGAGAGGGGCTGAATGATGCAAGCCCCATAGCCATTACATTCGGCTCTAGCCCCAACCGCCAACCCACAGCAAGCGCCGCCAAAGCATTGTGAAGATTGTGCCGTCCAGGGAGGGGTACCGAAAAACGGACCCCGTTCACCCTATGCCCTTCAATGTCAAGGTCAAAGCTGATGGAGCCAGCTTCAGTTCCTATGTTATCCGCCCTGAAAAGGCATCCCTCAGAGAGGCCATAAAGCAACGCCCGTCTGGGGACCAACTCGGCCATGGGCCTTACTAGAACATCGTCGCCATTGAGAACCGCAAATCCGTGAGGAGGAAGCGCCTCTATCAGCTCCGCCTTTGCAGCGGCTATGTTTATCTTGGAGCCCAACAGGCCAATATGGGCTGAACCAACATTCGTTATGACGCCCACATCCGGGCATGCAATTCTTGAGAGTGCAGTTATCTCACCCTGAGCACGCATAGCCATCTCCACGACGGCCACCTGGTGTTCAGGCGTAAGCTCCATCAATGTCAAAGGCAACCCGATCTCGTTGTTCATGTTGCCTGATGTGGCAACCACTCTGAACCCCGCAGACAGCACTGCCGCTATCATGTCCTTCGTCGTCGTCTTGCCGGCGCTGCCAGTCACCCCGACGACACTTGCGCGAACGAACCTTCTGTGCCACGCGGCAAGAGCTCCTAGGGCCCGAAGGACGTCGTCCACCAGCACAAGCCCGAATCCGGCAGGCAATTGCTGCTCGCAGCCGGGCACCCTCGAGACAACTGCGCCACTGCACCCGCAGGCGGCTGCGGCTTCAACGAAATCGTGCCCATCCACTCGTTCTCCGGGCAGGGCAAAAAAGACCGCGCCTGGTTCCGCTGTTCTGCTGTCAATTATCACCGATTCCACCCTACGGCCAGGCTCTCCCCGCACCAGGCTTCCGCCTGTGGCATCAGCTATCTGTTTGAGTGTGTAGTCAAGCATCCATCTTCAACTCCCTCAAGGCCGCACGGGCTTCTTCCCTATCATCAAAGTGTACTCTCCTATCGTGGAATATCTGATAAGTCTCATGACCCTTCCCAGCAATTATTAGGACATCGCCTGGACGGGTACTTCGTATCCCTTCGTATATTGCCTCTCTCCGGTCGAGGATGATCTTCCATATCCCTTGCCCATCCCCATCGGCAAAGCCTGTGGGGGTTGCCTCGGATCCCCACATTCCCCGGGCAATCTCCTTGGCTATGTCAGCCGGATCTTCGCTCCGAGGATTGTCAGACGTCACTATGGAATAGTCAGCCATCGTCTGCGCTATTTTGCCCATAAGTGGGCGCTTGGACCGATCGCGATCGCCTCCGCAACCGAAGACGCATATCACCCTTCCCCTGGCAATTCCACGGGCAGTCTTGAGAACGTTGGCCAGGGAATCTGGAGTATGAGCATAATCGACGATCACGGCGAAGTCCTGTCCTTCATCGACAGCTTCGAACCTTCCAGGAACACCTGGAAAGGCAGCTACCGCCCGGGCCGCATCCTCGAGAGCTACGCCCAGGGCAAGGGCAGCGCCAATAGCGGCAAGCGAATTCGAGACGTTGAATCCTCCCACAAGAGATGACCGCACTTCCACAGGGCCCGTCCCTGAAGATGCGGAGTCGCCTTCGAACCAATGGGCTACATAGCTCATGCCTTTGCCGCCAGTCACAACGTCAGTGGCGCCCAAGTGCCGGCAGGACGGGTTTCCACGGTTGCCCGCAGCGGAATACGTGATCACATCGGTCTTCGCTTCCTGTGCCGCGTCAGCCATGGCAGGATAGCGAGGATCGTCCAAGTTTATTACGGCAACCTTAGGCCATGGCTTGCTGGGCTTGGCTCCGAAACGCCCCAGCAAGCGGAAGAACGAGGCTTTGGCCTCAACGTAGTTCTCCATGGTCCCGTGAAAATCAAGGTGGTCGTGGCCGATGTTTGTAAAAACCCCAACATCCCAATCTACCTGCGCAACTCTTCCCAAAGCTATTCCGTGAGAGGAAGCCTCTACTGCAACATGCGTCCTCCCTGCCTTCGCCATCTCATAGAGAAGACCCTGCAAATCTGCGGCCTCAGGAGTAGTGTTAACTCCGGGCTCCAGATCTCCGCCGGCAATGTGGCCCATGGTCCCTACGAGCCCAGACGCCCACCCAGACGCGTTCATGATATGGGAGAGCAAAAACGTTGTGGTAGTCTTCCCCTTGGTGCCAGTTACCCCCGTACATACTAGTTTAGATGACGGATCATCATACAATGCTCTTGCAATCTCCGCCAACGCAAGCCTGGTGTCGTCCACTTTCACCACACATACACCTTCAGGCACTTCAACTGGTTTTGACACCAGCACTGCAACAGCGCCTCTCCTCACCGCCTCGCCAATGAAGCGATGGCCGTCGGCGCGCGCCCCCACGAATGCGGCAAAAAGAGTTCCCGGTCCATCCACCTTGCGCGAGTCATATGAAAGGCTGGATATTTCTATGTTTGGGTCTCCCGAAAGCTCGTGCGGAACAGATCGCAGCAGGTTTCCAAGGCTGCTCTTTGGCATCGTCAATCAATCCTCAAGGTATATTGTAACGGCAGTCCCTTTCTTGACATATGTTCCCGGGGCGGGCGACTGTCCAACTACGAGGCCCTTCCCTGACGGGTCTACTCCAAGCCCGCGAGCGCCCAGAATCAAGGCCGCCTCCTTAAGAGTCTTCCCAATTACGTCAGGCACCTGAGCCTCGGCACCTTCAAGATTATACAGTTCCTCATGGCCAAAGTAAACGATGACGGTAGTTCCTTCACTCACCTGTGAACCAGCCTTCGGAACCTGATTCGTTACAAGATCCCCGTTCCCTTCGCACCTGGCCAAAAGGCCGACTCCCCTCAGCCCGGCTTCTGCTTCGGCTCGGCTCTTTCCAGTGATCTCAGGCACCGTAACTGTTCTCCCTGATCCGCCAGGGCTCTGTGGGGTTCCAACAGCATAGGTTGGCGGAAGCTCCATGTACCTAAATACGTCCTGCATTACCGCGCGGAAGACCGGAGCAGCGATGACTCCTCCATATTTCACATCCGTTTGGGGCTCATCAAGGATAACAAGCACGGCAATTCTTGGGTCGTTGGCAGGACCATATCCCATGAACGACGCGACCCTCTTCTCCCCGTATCGCCCATGTTCAGGCTTCTGGGCAGTACCTGTTTTGCCTGCCACAGCATAACCTGGCACGGCTGCAAGCTGGCCGGAGCCATTGACTATCACAGACTGCAGCATTCTTGACAGCTCTGAAGCAGTGCTTGCTGAAATAACCTGCCGCACTTTCGTAGGAACATACTCCCGAACGGGCTCCCCGGCCTCATTGACAATCTTCCTTACCAACATAGGCTTCATCAGAGCCCCCCCGTTTGCTATCGCGCAAAGGGCATTCAGAAGCTGCAGGGGAGTGACAGACAGGCCCTGCCCGAACCCGTAAGTGGCAAGCTCCACCGGACCTATCTTTGACATCTGGTGCATCATCCCTGTAGCCTCACCCGGATAGTCTATTCCCGTCTTGTCTACCAACCCAAACCCGCGAGCGTACTGCACGAACTTCTCAACTCCGAGCTTTAGGGCAAGAGTAGCAAATACAGGGTTGCACGAATTCTCTAGGGCTTCGATGAACGTCTCGGAACCATGTCCACCAGCCTTGTGGCACCTGAGTATCCGGTCTTCAACCTTCACGTATCCAGGATCAAAAAATGGGGTCGAGGCTGTGACTATGCCCTCCTCAAGCGCAGCAGCAGCCGTTACGACCTTGAACGTCGAGCCAGGTTCGAGCATGTCACAGACTGTAAAATTGCGTCTCCGCGAACCCGGGTAATCACCGTAGCTGTTTGGATTGAATGTAGGTCGCATAGCCATGGCCAGAACCTCGCCTGTCTTCGGTTCTATGGCCAAAACAAGACCGCGCGAGGAATTAGTTTCAGCCATTGCTGTTTCGAGCTCGCGCTCGCATATGTACTGTATCACCTCATCGATAGTGAGAATCAGGCTTTTGCCGTCAGCGGGAGGTACGTAAGAATGTCGGCCCTCGGGGATCTCACGACCGACTGCATCCCGTTCAGCCACTATCTGCCCCCTTACACCCTTTAGCTCTGAATCGTAGTACTGCTCAAGGCCTTCCAGGCCTTGATTGTCGATTCCGGCAATTCCGATAACTTGAGCGGCAAGAGTATCCTTGGGGTAGAACCTCTGTCCGCTTTCTGCAACAGCAATGCCAGGTAATGAAAGCCGCCGGATTTCGAGGGCCACCTCATGATCAGCCTTTCGTTTCAGCCAGACTGTTTGCTGGCGCGCAGTGAGCCTGGACAGGATTTCATCCTCACTCATCCCCAGAACAGGCGCAAGCTGTTTCGCAGTCTTGGCTGGCTCCCTAACCTCCGCAGGTATCGCATACACAGAATCAGCGCTGATGCTCACGGCCAGCTCGCGCATGCAGCGATCGTAGATCGTCCCACGCTTAGGATCTACCGGAACCGGACGCATCCTCTGTTCCAAAGCGAGCTCCTTAAGGTGTGGAGCCTTCACAATCTGCACCCAGACTAGGCGGCCCAGAAGAATGAGAAAAAGTCCGGCCATCACAAGGAGGACCATGTAGACCCTTTTCCTTATGATGACGGACGATGAATCAATGCGATATTGTGCGCGGCGGAACGAAGTTTGAGATCGCACTTACATAGCCCCCATCCAAGTATTGTGCTACTTGAGAACAGATGGAAGCTGAGCCTGGGGAGCTGCAAACCAGCCCGCAATGAGATTTGACGCCGCCGCTATCGCCATTCCCTTTAGTACCGTTGCTGCGCTCGCGAGCACAGTCGGAGGCTCTGACAGCGCCTGAGTCTGAGTATTTGCCTGAGCTGCTTCCGTACTTGCTAGCATGGGGCGCGCATCAACAACCACAATTCCCATGTTGGCAGGGCTCACCATGCCCAGCTCTGTGCGGGCTACAGCTTCCACCCGCTCCAATGACGCAACTTTGGCCAGCTCCAAGGAGATCCTGTCCGATTCATTTTGAAGCGAAACCAGCCTGGCCTTGGCCGCTGTTCGGTGGTCATATGCCCGGATCATCTCAGCCCTTTGGGCCACAAACGTAACCAGAAGGACGATTGCAAGAACAGCTATGATGCCGCACTGAGCCATTAGTCTGAAAGAACGTGTATTCCTCCGTCTGACCGACTCACGCCCAGCATCCCCGATTCTCGCGGTAGTGCACTCCATGCCTATTCACCCCTTCACGTGCCTAGAACTTTCTTTGCTGCCCGCAACTTGGCACTCCTTGATCTTGGATTATTCCTTACTTCTTCATCAGTAGGACCGATTGGCTTTCTGGTCATTACTTTCAAAATCTTCTCCTTGCCACATACACACACAGGCAATGATGGCGGACATGTGCACGGGCGTTCGGCCTTTCGGAAGGCTTCCTTCACCGCCCTATCCTCAAGAGAATGATAGGATATGGCCACTATCCTGCCGCCTGGTTGCACAATGTCTATAGCGGCAGCGACGCCTCGTTCCACGGACCCAAGCTCGTCGTTGACTGCGATTCTCAAGGCCTGAAATGTCCTCCTAGCCGGATGCGGCCCGCCACGCCTGGCTCCGCGAGGCACTGCCGCGTAGATCAGGTCCACCAGATCACTGCTTGTGCGAAGCGGCGCAACTTTGCGTCGGTCAACGATAAACTCTGCGATCCGCGATGCCCATCGCTCCTCGCCATATTCCCTGATGATCCTCTCAAGCTCATCTGCAGACGCCGTGTTGAGTATGTCCGCGGCAGTGACTGGACGATCAGGATCCATCCTCATGTCGAGGGGCGCCTCTGCCCTATATGTAAAGCCTCTCTGAGCAGTATCGAGCTGGTGCGAACTGACTCCGAAGTCAAACAGGATCCCGTCTGGATTTGGGTAGCCAGCCTCTGACAGCAGCGCTGACATATCGCCATAGTTTCCCCGCGCCAGTATCACGCGGCAAGGGGCCCCTTCGAGTTTCCTTCCGGCCGCAGCCAACGCCTGAGGATCCAAGTCGATGCCTATGAGCACTCCCGATTCACCTATCAGGCAAGCTATCTCCAGAGAATGGCCTCCCCCACCACAGGTAGCATCGCATATCACATCCCCGGGAGCTGGATCCAGGTACCCTATGGCCTCAGACAACATGACTGGTTCATGTAGGTAACTCATTTGATCTCTCCACTACTGCTGACTTGGGCCGTACGAAACGAGTTTCTCAGCTATTGACTCATAAGCTGCAGACATACGAGAGAGGTATTCCTCCCAAACTTCTGCCGCCCATATCTCAAATCGAGACGATACCCCGATTATCACAATGTCCCGTTGGATCTTCGAGTATTCTCGCAGATGGACGGGGATCAATGCCCTGCCCTGCTTGTCCAGTTCGCACTCGCTTGCGCCTGAAAAGAACAACCTTGAGAAAGCACGTCCATCAGCCATCGTCATTGGCAAAGTGGAAAGCTTCTCTTCCTGGACACTCCATTCGTCTCTGGTGAAAGCAAAAAGACAGACATCGAGCCCGCGAGTGAGGATGAACCTTCCATCCAGTTTCTCTCGGAACTTGGCGGGGATGATCACTCTCCCCTTGTCATCTAGGCAATGTCTGTGCTCCCCCATGAACATACTAGACACCACTTTACTCCACTTTGCTCCACTCGGTCTACTAGTTCGACACTAGAAAGCATTCTCCTTCAAGGGCGTATCGGCACAAAAAAAAGAGGGCCTAAGCCCTCTAATTTTGCTTTTCGACAAAAGCGGAGTTAAGATACCGCCTGAAACCTCATGAAGTCGGACCTTAGGATCGTCATAAGTGTAACGACCCTGATTTGGTCATCTGGGCCAAGTCGTCTTCTCACGACGCCCTCGCGCCGGAACCCGCACTTCTTATAACATCTGACAGCCCGCGGATTGTCAGAGCAAACCCTGAGATACACTCTTCTCAACCCGAGACCTTCAAAGGCAATGGAAAGCATTTCCCGAACTGCGCTTTCGCCTATGCCTCGATCTCGATAGGCAGGATCCCCAATCTTTATGCTCAGCTCCGCGTCTCCACTTCGCCACGCAATCTCTGTAAGCTCAATGTCGCCGATGAGTCCTCCCGAACGGTCGACTATGGCCATAACTAGGCTATTCCGGTTCCTCAACATCTTGAGGTATCTACTACGCGATTCCTCGCTACTTATTGGGACCCCGCCCATCAAATGTGCGAGCTCCGGGTCACTGTCCCACCCCGCAATCCTGTCAAGATCGCGCTCCTCGAGCTCTCGGAGCACGGTCCATCCCAGTTGCTGCATCTACGACCCCTTCTTCCGGTACGACTCCACCTCCCAACGCGGTTCTTGGATTCGCCTTGTAGCAGGTATGCTCCTTCAGGAAACTGCACCCAAGGTCGGCCGTCATCACCACCACAGGATGTATGATGCAGATACTCATTCTAATATGTAGCAAAACGACAAAGACTAGATCCACACGGCTCCAACCTTGGTGGAGGAAAGGCTAAGACTACCGCGGTTGCACGATGAACTTTATTGCTGTACGTTCTTCGCCATCAATCACGACATCGACGAAAGCAGGTATGCAGACTAGATCCAGTCCGCTTGGCGCAACGAATCCACGAGCAATTGCAATTGCTTTCACCGCCTGATTGATAGCCCCCGCTCCAATAGCTTGCACCTCTGCGCCTCCGCGCTCGCGTACCACTCCTGCTAGAGCTCCAGCCACTGAATTTGGACTTGACTTGGCAGAAACTTTTAGGACTTCCATGGCTCTATCCTCCTGGTTGGCTAAATCAGCATCTACTCTTAGCTAATGTATTAGCCCTTTCTTGGAAAACTCCTTCTGCCTATTGGCACAAGTCTCATCGAATGGTATCGTCAATCTCCTCCGAAAACCGTTGTACGTGTTTCGTTTTCCCAGTAGACGTGTCAATTTCTATCGTTACTCCCGAGATAACTACTGGTCCCTTTCCCACTTCAAACCTTGATGGCATGGCCGTGATGAATTTCGGTATTACCGTGTCGGGATCCATCCCGATTACCGAGTTGATGGGACCGCACATCCCCAGATCAGTAATGAATCCTGTTCCATTTGGAAGAATCCGCGCATCAGATGTCTGCACATGTGTATGCGTTCCAACGACTGCCGATACTCTCCCATCGAGGTACAGACCAAGCGCCTGTTTTTCGCTAGTAGCCTCGGCGTGAAAGTCTACAATAATCGCATCTGCGTCTGAGCCTATTCGATCAATGGCTGCGTCTGCGACCATGAAAGGGCAGTCTATGGGCTGCATGAAAACGCGGCCCTGGAGGTTCAAGATGGCAAGCCGCAAGGCATCCCTGGTAGCTATAGTCCATCCGTATCCGGGCACACCTTGGGGATAGTTGGCTGGTCGCACTATCCGTCTCTCCGAAGGAAGAAATCCGGCCATCTCTCTGTCACGCCAAACATGATTGCCTGTGGTTATCACATCAACGCCCGCGCCCAGAATCTCCATTGCCACATTGGGCGTCAAGCCTATGCCTCCTGCAGCATTTTCCCCGTTAACAACCACAAAATCTACTTCCTCGCGCGACCTCAGCTCCTCTATCCAACGAAGAGTGTGCCTACGGCCAGGTCTGCCTATGATATCGCCGAGCATTACAACTCTCAACAGCGCTCCTCCATTTCCTCCTTGGGGCAAATGCGGGCAGGTTCATCTCCAAACCTGCCCGCACTCTTCTAACCTATTCTGAGAGGCTCGCGGTTACTATCGACTCATGCGGGCCGATTGTACACGATGACTCGGCCCCCCTCACGAAACCCAATGAGCCTCTTCTCTTGAGTCGTTTCCTTCAGGTCAACGAGGAGGTTGGCTATGAACTCCTCCTGGACGATCATCTCTTCTTCTTCAAGATCCTCTGATCTGTCGGTTACCAGGTCATCATCGAAAGCATCGATTATGAGTCCGATAAGAAGCGATATCTCATCTCCTGTAAGGGTAGCCACATCCCTTGTAACCTGTATCTGGGTGACGCTCCCTAGATATGTGGCAGATACCTCTGCCATGGGGGTATCCCCGAACTTCAGAAGGTCAAGGTAAACAGAGATGCTGTCAAGAGCGCGACTACGAAAGCCCCGAACTTCATCGTCCTCAAGGCGCCTCGACACCATGAACGAGAAACCGAGCATCTTCGCATCTGGCGTATAGGAAACAGTACAGATCTCCGGATACCGGACGAGTATGGACACGAGCAGCCCAATGCTGGCCGATGATCCATCGACTTCCTTGCTTCGCACCTCTTTCACCACTATCACCTTCTTCTCCCTCTGTTGGCTCCTGTGGCAGACTTCTCTTTTGGAGAAGTGATTCCTGCTGACCATTCTACGCGCACCCGACCCCGATAGCCCACAATTACTTGGCGTAATCGACTGACCTTGTTTCGCGTATTACTGTCACCTTTATCTGACCTGGATACTCCAGTTCCTGTTCTATCCTTGAAACGATATCCCTTGCCAGCTTCACCGCTGCAAGATCGTCTATCTTGTCAGGCTTTACCATTATTCGGATCTCTCGCCCCGCTTGGATCGCATACGCCTTTTCGACCCCATCAAACGAGTCAGCGATCTGTTCCAAGTTCTCAAGGCGTTTGATGTACGCCTCAAGGGTCTCGCGTCGCGCTCCTGGACGTGCGGCAGAGACAGCATCAGCTGCTTGAACTAGGACCGCTTCAAGGCTCTGCGGCTCTTCGTCTCCGTGGTGCGCGCCGATGGCGTTCACGATCACTGGTGTTTCTCTGTATTTGCGGGCCAGGCTAGCACCTATGGTAACATGAGGCCCCTCCATCTCGTAGTCAGTGGCCTTCCCGATGTCATGGAGCAACCCTGCACGTTTAGCTATAGCAACGTCGGCTCCAATCTCTGAAGCCATGATGCCTGCAAGATGCGCAACCTCAATCGAGTGCTGCAGAACATTCTGTCCGTAACTCGTCCTGTATCTGAGCCTTCCAAGAAGCTTAACCAGTTCAGGATGGATGCTGTGAACTCCAACTTCGAAGGTTGCGCGCTCACCCTCCTCCCTGATGACCGCGTCCACTTCCTTCCGGGCGCGCTCAACC
This sequence comes from Bacillota bacterium, assembly GCA_028709305.1. Lineage (GTDB taxonomy): Bacteria > Bacillota > DTU025 > DTU025 > DTU025 > UBA10085. Next base: position 18,877 of record JAQVXE010000037.1, read on the forward strand.
ATCTCTTCGATGCGAGCAGGGTGAATTCGGCCGTCCTGAATCAGTTTTTCAAGGGCGATCCGGGCGACCTCGCGCCTTACCGGATCGAATCCGGACAAGATTACGGCCTCGGGAGTATCGTCAATAATGAGATCGATCCCTGTGAGGGTCTCAAGTGCGCGGATGTTTCTGCCTTCCCGGCCTATTATGCGCCCTTTCATCTCGTCATTTGGAAGGGCGACCACAGATACAGTTCCCTCAGCAACCTGATCAGCTGCGCACCGCTGTATCGCCTGTGTAACTATCTCACGAGCGCACCTCTCGGATTCCTCCCGAGCTCGCGCCTCCGCTTCCTTGATCATCACAGCCACTTCATGCGTTATTTCTTCCTCGGCTTGTCTTAGAAGCCGTTCGCGGGCCTGGTCTGTAGTCAAAGCGGCAATGCGCTCCAGTTCCTGCCTTTGCTCATCATGTAATCTCTCTATTTGAGCTTGAGTCCTATCAATTTCCTTCTCGCGCCGATCGATCTGGCTTTCCTTTTTCTCCAATTGATCGGACTTCCTGTCGAGCGACTCTTCCTTCTGAAGTATACGCCTCTCCATGCGTTGGAGTTCGTTGCGCCTATCCCGGCACTCCCTGTCGAACTCGCTTCGCATTCGGTGAACTTCTTCTTTGGCTTCGATGATAGCCTCTCGCTTTTTCGCCTCGGCTTCTTTCTCTGCATCTTCAATGATGTGCCTTGCAGCATCTTCCGCAACCGAGATCTTCGCCTCTGCAATCTTCTTTCTAGCAAGGTATCCCAGATAAGCGGATACAGCTGCTATGGCCACATAAACCAGCGTCTGTATGAATGGGCTAATGCTAATCCACCCCCTCTATGCAATCACTTCACTATCCTTGAATCACTGGGCCAATTACGGAGTATAACTGAAGCCGAGCGGCAACTCGGCTTCAAACAGGCGGCCTTGAGAACAGCTCGCCTGCAGCGATGCAGTTCAAGAACACCCATACCTAAGTGAGGTGCTCCACGATGATTCTATATGT
>JAQVXE010000038.1:0-18257 GCA_028709305.1 Bacillota bacterium
CCATTATGCGATCTGCCCTGTCGTCATCATTTCCATACCTGGGAGCATCCTCACGCAGCAGCCGGCGCAGATTCTCCCTGCCCTCGAAATCTCGCCTCAGGGCCTCAAGCAATTCCTCCACGCTCACATTGGAGCTTTGAAAGACATGATGCCGTATAGCAGAAAGGCTATCGGCAATCGTGCCTATCCCCACTCCCTGGATGTATGATGTATTGTATCTCGCCCCTCCGTCATTGTAATCACGGCCCCGGGCGATGCAGTCATCTATCACCAGGGACATGAACGGCGCCGGCATGTACTTGGCATAGAGCCTTTCTATTGCGTTGTTGCCCCTAATCTTCATATCTATGAAGTAGTTGAGCTGGTCTAGGAACGCCTGCCACAGTTCACCATAGGCTGCAAATTGCGAAGCATCCCCCGTATCAGGGCCAAGCTGTTCTCCATTACGGATATCGACACCGCCGAAGAGAGCCAATTCCAATATCTTGGGCAAGTTCAAGTAACCAGTGAGGATGTAGGCTTCCTTGCCGAAGGCCCCCGTCTCCACACACCCAGACGTCCCCCCGCACCTGGCATCCTCCAAGCTCTTGCCAACTCTGAGCATCTCCTGGACTACCATGTCTGCATTGAATATGGACGGTTGCCCCCACCCCTTCCTGACTATCCTCAGGGCACGTTTGAGGAACCGGTCCGGATTCTTGGTAGATAGCTGTATGTTGGAGCTCGGCTGAAGCAGCCTCATCTGGTCGATGACATCTAAGATGACATATGTAAGGTCATTGACTCCGTCACGGCCGTCGGGAGTCAGCCCCCCGCAGTTGATGTTTGCAAAATCTGTATAGGTTCCGCTCTCGGCGGCAGTCACGCCGACCTTGGGCGGGGCAGGCTGGTTGTTGAACTTGATCCAGAAGCACTGCAGCAGCTCGCGCACTCCATCTTCAGTTAACGTACCATCCTCAAGCCCTTTGCGGTAGAACGGATAGAGATGTTGATCCAGTCGTCCGGGGTTGAATGAATCCCACGTGTTCAACTCGGAAATCACGCCAAGATGCACAAACCAATAAGCCTGGAGGGCTTCCCAGAAATCGCGGGGCGGGTTCTCGGGCACCCACGAGCACACCTCCGCTATGCACCTTAGTTCCGCAGCCCTCTCGGGGTCAGCCTCCTGCTCCGCGATGGATTTGGCAAGCTCGGCGTGGCGGCGAGCGAATAGGCATATCCCTTCAGCTGCGATGTCCATCGCGATCAGCTGTTCTTTTCTATCATGAGCTTTCGGGTCATTCAAGTAGTCCACCGATGCCAACTGGTCTGCTATCTTGTCCCGAAGCTGCTTAAACCCCTCCCAGTAGATCTTGCCGTCGGCAACCGTGTGGCCCGGAGCACGCTGCTCCATGAATTCAGTGAAGATTCCGGCCTCGTATGCAGCTTTCCATTCATCAGTCATCTCTTCGAAGATGAGATCACGCATGGACCTGCCTTTCCAGTAGGGGATTATCTTCTCTTCATAGACGCTCCTCGTTTCAGGCGAGACGACAAAAGGTATCTTCTCTCGGTTGTTCAGAATATCGAGATCCTCAAGGGAATGACAGCAGAGTTCAGGATACGTGGGCGTCGCCTTCGGCACCGGTCCTCTCTCTCCTACGATAAGCTCCCCGTCATTGATGCAAATCGTCTTCCGTTCCATAAGGTACTTGAAAGCTCGCGCCCTCTTGACCACCGGAGAGGTAGTCCTATCATAGGCATAGAACTCCGTAATGAGCTCAGCTCTTTCTGCAGAGATGTATGGGACAGCGTCCAAGCTTTGCTGCCTCAATTTTCTTACTCTGTCTTTCATGAGTTCATCCTCCGATCCTAACGCCTATTCCGGCAGCCTCGAATATCCGTCTGGCACGGTCAATGCAATCGATTCCAGGCTCACCCACGTCACGCATACTGTACTTGCGCCCCAACCGCGCATATTTCTCATTTCCAAGGCGGTGGTAGGGCAGGATCGCAACTTCAGCAGGGTGCCTCCAGTCCAGCGACTCCAGTAGCCCGACGAATCCTGCGAGGCTACTGTCGTCATCATTGAATCCGGGAATAAGGGGAACACGCAGCATCACATCACACCCCTGGTTCACCAGCCAACTCAGGTTGGAAATGGGCAGCTCGTTGGAGCACCCAGTAGCACTTATGTGCAAGTCGCTATCGACCGTCTTGATATCATAAAGCCAAAGATCGACATGGGGCACCAGTTCTTCAATCACCTGGGGGCCAGCGATGCCGCTGGTATCGACTGCAGTATGAAGCTCCAGATCCCTGCAAGCCTTTGCAAGTTCGCAGAGGAACTTCGGTTGGGCCAAAGGCTCGCCGCCGGTAAATGTGACTCCTCCTCCTGACTCATCATAGAAAGCCCTATCCAGTTCAACCTCGTCCATCACTTCAGGCACTGACATCTCCCGTCCTACGATTGAGCGGGCCTGAGCTAGGCAAACCTCTACGCACTTTCCGCATCGGGTACACACTTCCGCCACCACTGCCGGACGGCCGTGCTCCATGATCAAAGCCTTTGAAGGACACATTAGAGCGCAAACCCCACAGCCCCTGCATTTGCCAGGCCAATACATGACCTCTTGCTTGAAGCTCTGGCCTTCGGGATTGTGGCACCAGAGGCACCTAGCCGGGCAACCCTTGAGAAAGACAGCGGTTCTTATGCCAGGCCCATCGTGAACAGAGTATCTCCTGATATCAAAGATGCTGCCAGTAGTCACGCGTTCCACCACACGATGTCATAGATTAGCGCTGGCGTTGGCGGAGACAAGCCCACAGGCGTAGAACATCGTCTCTGCCTCGTGCGCAGTCATTGCTATTTTGGCATATCAACGTCAAGGGGTAAAGAGGGGATGCAGCCCTTAGGGCATTGGCAGGCAGAGCGCAAGCAGGTGCCTGTTCGAGGCAGTACCAGGTGAGCAACCTAACTCAAAGACTCAGGAGGCCTGCGCGCCTCCTCCATTATTGCCTTAGTTGCCTGGTAGAACGTCTGGCCCCCAGTCTTCAGTATCCTGGAGACGTAATCCCTAAATTCGTCTTCATGGGGCTCCACAATAACGAGGCCATTGTCGGCATCGACGATGATCGTCTCACCATCCACAAGTCCAGACAAGATCCCAGTAGCCTGCACCAACGTGGGAATTCCCAGAGCCTCTGCAATCACGTAGATGCTGGAGCGGGCGAACTCTGCCTCAAGGACAAGACCAAGCAGCATCCTCCTGTCGAGCATAACCAATTCAGAAGGAAGCAGGTCATGCACAACCAGAACGCCCTCCTCAAGAGGGGGACCACCCGGTGGAAGCAGCATTCCGATGGGGTGCCCCTCCGGCGTAGAAATCATGCCGATGCCTGCCAGGGTAGAGGCGAAACGCATTCCAACATCGTACACATCTGTAGCCCTTGCACGAATCGCCTCTTCGTCCGACGCCTCCAAGCCGTCCACGATGTCGCAAATCGCTTCGTTAACTGCTTGCAGAAGCGGAACACCATCATCGACTTTGCTGAAAACAGATGCCTCCAGGAGAGGATCAGAAACGATGGCTTGTTGCGCCTCGAAGATGCTTGCGGCAGGCCCCCCAAGCTCATCGGCGGCTTTGCGCCTGAGGGCAGTTGTAAGGAATGAGGTAGCGGCCACCGCCGCAGTCCACTTCTGGGCATCATCCCATCCGTTTCGATAGAGGACCGACGTCGAGTTGTAGCCTTCCATGCCGGCGGGATCATGCCGAACAACGTCTACCTGTGCGTCCGGCAAACGCCTAGGCGCAAACTCCTTCACTTTCCCTATACATATGCCGCCCACAACAGAAATCCCTGAATATATACGTCTCACTGTTACAACGCATCTCCTCGCCTGACTCGCTCCTCCAGAATCTCGATCAGCACACGATCTACGTCCTTCATGCCCTCGACATTCAACCGGGCAACATTCTTTGCAGTCCCCTCAATTGTGGTGTCAACAATGCCCTGAGCATCATTAATGCCGCTGTCGTGCACTGCTATTAACGCAGCCAGATACGCTTCACAAGCTGCAGTCCCCACTCGCAAAGCACATGTGCCCTTTGCGCCATCGCAGACGATGCCCGCAGTGTTGGCCATCACAAGTTGCATGGCCCGAGCCGAATGCAGCCAGTTGCCTCCCATGAGGCACGCAATTCCGGCCGCTGCCCCTGCACCCGCCGCCACAGAGCAACCGCAGATCGGCGTAAGCCTTCCTGTTCTACTCCGGACGAAGCTTGTTGAAAGCAGGCTCACAGCGACAGCCCTGGCAATCTCCTTCCTCGGCTTCGCCATGGACTCGCCGACGAGGGCAACTGGAATAATCGCCGTTATCCCCTGGTTGCCGCTTCCTGCAGCGCTCATCGTAGGCAACTGAACTCCGGCCATCCTCGCATCAGATGCTGCACTCGAGTAGGAACGTATCAGGAAAGCCAAATCCTTTTCGATCTTGTCGTCCTTCATCAAGTTCCATATGGCCTTCCCGGCGCCCAGGCCTGACTTGGACTCAGATTTCAGGCCATATTCTGCAACGGCCAAGTTCATCTCAACGCCCAGCATTATGTAGTCTACCTCATCAGGCCCTATCTCATCAGCGAGGCTGAGCAAAGTGCGGTAGTCGATCCCCTCCAGAGAGTCAGCCGTCTCTGAACTTACATCAGGATCGGCTCCGGGCCTAGCGTCCTCGAAGATGCCAAACCCTCCAGGATCAGCACCTTCTCGCCTGGCGAAAACAGTATTTCCGTCTACGTCGACTCTGACAATATTCGAGTGTTCTCCTTGTATGATGCAAGTAGCAGTCTGTGAACCTGACTCAACCGTAGCCTCTACGTACACCCCGCTCCTGTTGGGCATACAGATCACATCGACACGCCCCTCGCCAATCATGCGTTTGGCGATTGCAACATCACGAGGCGTGCAGTCACGCAGAACTTCCAGTCCCAGATCTGCCCTACCTGCTATGGCTCCCATGGCAGCAGCGAGTTTATTCCCGGTTTCGCCATCCGCACCAGGCACCCCCACGTTCATCCCGTTCTTGTATATGCTGTCGCTCACACTTACGCTTATCCGCTCTACGGACTCAGAACTCAACTCCTGCCTTGCCCGAGCTGCAGCCAGCGCAACTGCGCCAGGCTCTGTACAGCCAAGTGCCGGAACGACTTCTTTGGCCAAAAACTCCTTCAACGTAATCATGTTCAAACGCCAGCTCCAATCTAACGGTAATCCCGGCGAAGGTTTATGGAAAACCCGTTCTGCCCGCCGACGCCGTACAGTTTACTCATTCTCGAACTGGACAGTGTTTCCCTCCAAACTTGAAACCTCATTGCTCGGTTACCCTACAGTCATACAGAAGACCAAGTAGACGTATTTTATGATGCACACCGCAGAGAGCGAGGGCGAGGGCGTGCGCCCGGCGAAATCCAACACAGACGGAGGACATGTGTGAAATGAAGCGAATTGATAACTCACAATACCCAGACGGGAGGCGAGTCTTCGTGACCGACATATTCGATAAGGTCGTAAAGGGCATAGGCACGGGTGTTGACGCCGTTGGGAGCAAAACAAAAGAGTTGTGGGACCTCACTAGAATCAGGTCCAAAATCAGCGACCTCAACGCCGACAAGCGAAGGCTCCTGGAGGAGTTGGGGGAAACAACATACGAGATGCTCGCGAAGAGCGCCTTTAACTTCGAGAAGCTCAAAGCCAAAGCGGAAGAGATAGCCGAGTTAGATAAGAGGATCTCCGAGGCTGAAGAGGAGCTTCAGAAAGTTCGCGACACAGGCAAGGCTGGAGAAGAGAAGCCCGAGGAGGCTGAACCTGAGGAGCCGGTCGCAGCACCGAAGGTCATAGAAACTCCAGAAGACGCTTCTGGGGAAGGCGTGGACGAGGAGCCAGAAGAAACCCCTGAAGATGCTCCCAAGTGCGAATGTGGCACATCGATAATGCCCTGCGCACGTTACTGCATCTCCTGCGGGCGGCCAGTATCATGTAGTTGCGAGTGCGAGTAGCCAAACAGAATGAGCCTCAGCCGTAGTCCTGTATACGTGCTGCCGGGGGTGGACCTTGAACATAGGCGATCTTTTGCTAGCTAGTGGGTCATTTCGGCGATTGATCGAAATGTCAGGGGCAGTCCACCCCCGAGTTACATGCATTCGCACACACAACTAGACCTTGCAAGGTCGAAACTCGAGAGGTGTCATTAATGCGAAGAACTAAGATAGTGTGCACAATAGGGCCCGCAAGCGACGATCTGGATACGCTGCGAAACTTGGTCAAGGCCGGCATGGATGTTGCGCGCCTCAACTTCTCCCATGGGGTTCATGAAGAACATGCTGAGAGAATCCGCAACATAAGGCTGGTTGCCCAGGAGTACGAAAAACATATCCCCATCATGCTCGATACCAAAGGGCCCGAATTAAGAATCGGTACCTTCGAATCAGGCTCGATCACGCTCACCCCGGGCGAACTATTCACGATAACTACAGAGCCTCTACTGGGTAACTCCGAGGTTGTTTCGGTGAACTATCCTGGCATGCCGATCCTTGTTTCTCCAGGTGATAGGCTTCTGCTCGATGACGGACAGCTTGAGATGGTAGTTCGTTCAGTCAAAGGCCCTACTGTCGAATGTGAAGTCATTGTTGGAGGCAACCTCAGCGATCGAAAGCGGGTATCGATCCCCGGGCGACGAGTAGATCTTCCAACTCTATCACCAGAGGACAAGAAGGACCTGGTCTTCGGTATAGAGCACGGAATCGACATTATTGCCGCCTCCTTTATCCGAACGGCTTCTTCGGTGCAAGAAATCAAGTCTTACGTCGAGTCACGTGGCGCATCCGTTCCTGTAATTGCAAAAATAGAGAGCAGGGAAGGCATCGAGAACATCGGCTCCATCCTTAGATTCGCAGACGGGTTAATGGTAGCCAGGGGCGACCTCGGCGTTGAGCTTCCCGCAGAGGATGTGCCAATAATCCAAAAGCAGTTGATACAGAAGTGTCGCAGGGTGGGCAAGCCGGTTATCACCGCCACTCAAATGCTGGACTCCATGATCAGAAATCCGCACCCCACCCGAGCCGAAGTCAGCGATGTGGCCAACGCGGTGCTAGACGGCACTGATGCCGTAATGCTCAGCGGAGAGACTGCCAGCGGCAAGTATCCTGTTGAGTCGGTATCTACCATGGCCAGAGTAGTCAGACGTACTGAAACCGCCGGGCATTTCACCGACATTCAAGCTCAACGTGGGGGAAGTGGATCAATCACGGCTACTGACGCCATAGGCCATGCCACGGTCCAAATCGCAACAGAACTGCGAGCCGCCGCAATCATCACATCTACCAAATCAGGATGGACAGCACGGATGATAGCCAAGCACAGGTCTAAGACTCCAGTTGTGGCTGTTGCAACAGATGAACAGACTACCAGGATCCTCAACCTGGTATGGGGGGTCTATCCCGTGCAAGGGCATGATATTACCACAACTGACGAGATGATCACAACTGCTGTGGCCAAGGCACAGGAAGCAGGTTTCGTGCGGAAGGGTGACACAGTAGTTATCACTGCTGGGGTCCCGGTAGGCATGTCGGGAACGACGAACCTAATCAAAGTGCATGAGGTGAATGGATAACGAAGAGGACCCCAATGATGAGTACGTCTGGCAGAAGCCAAGCCCCACAGGCGGGGGCCATGCAGTCTGCCCTTCTACGTAATGACTCTTATTTGGAGTCCTCTCTTAAGAGACTATTTCTACGCGGCCTATACAGGCTGCTAGCCGTTGCTCCCGCTGGGACGAGTCAGATGATTGAGCGAAAGCACATGGTCAAGTTGCTGTTCTGAAAGCAATCCTCGTTCCAGTATGATACTTCTCACAGTTTTGCCAGTGGCCTGTGCCTCCTTAGCCACATCGGTGGCTACTTGGTACGTCAGATACGGAACAAGCGCGGTAACGACTCCGATGTTGGTTTCAACCATTGTGAGACAGCGCTCCCTATTCACGTCAATGCCAGCCACGCACCTGTCTGCAAAGGTTCTTGCCGCATTGCCCAGAATATCGGCAGACTGCAGAAGGTTGAAGAGCAGCACTGGCATGAACACGTTCAACTCAAGCTGGCCTGCCTGGGCAGCCATGGTCACCGACAGATCGTTGCCTAGAATCTGAAACGCGACCTGGTTCACAACTTCGGGTATTACTGGATTGACCTTGGCAGGCATTATTGATGAGCCGGGCTGAACAGGAGGAAGAAGCAACTCATGAAGGCCTGCTACAGGGCCAGAAGCCAGAAGCCTCATGTCATTGGCTATCTTGCAGAGATTGACCGCACACACTTTCATGCACGATGAGAGGTTGGCAAACACATCCACATTCTGTGTGCAGTCCACCAAATCTTCCGCGGTTCGGAGAGGATAACCGCTTATTTCCGAAAGCTCCTTGCAAACCAGGTGTATGAAGCGGATGTCCACATTCAACCCAGTACCTACCGCTGTTCCACCCAAGTTGATGATGTGAAGATCCTCACTGGCCGCTTCGATCCTCTTCATGTCGCGCCTGATCACCTTCGCCCAGGCCCCGAACTCCTGGCCTGCTGTGATCGGCACGGCATCTTGCAAATGGGTTCTCCCCATCTTCACAACATCCCTGAATTCATGGGACTTAGCCTCAAGTGCGCCTGCGAGCCTGTCCAATCCTTCAATTGTCCCCTTAAGCTGCGTGAGGAGAGCAACCCGCGCCCCGGTGGGCACCGCATCGTTGGTTGACTGCCCCATGTTAACATGATTCAAGGGGCTTACTACAGAGTAATCGCCTTTCACTCCACCAAGAATCTCTATGGCTCTATTGGCAAGAACCTCATTGACATTCATGTTGATCGAAGTTCCGGCTCCGCCCTGAATCGGATCTAGAATGAAGTTGCTGTCAAGCTTCCCTGCCAGCGCATCATCGGCAGCCTTGGCAATGGCCTGACCAATATGGTTCGGAATCTGCCCCAGCTCAGCATGGGCCAACGCGGTAGCTTTCTTGACCATGATGAGACCACGGATAAGTGCTGGATGCACCGAAAGCCCAGTGATTCTGAAGTTCTCATGCCCGCGGAGAGTCTGTATCCCGTAGTACGCGTCGACGGGAACCTCCCTCTTGCCGAGCGAGTCGGCCTCAATACGCATTCGTCCGCGTGTAGATGCTTCTTGCTTCGACACGGCAACATCTCTGCCTTCATCTTGTGACATAGTCCTTGTTCCGTCTTCATGACTAACGACTGACATCCCTGACGCTCCCTATCAAGCATTTTCGGCAACCAGTCCGCTGCCTCAGCCAGCCCCCACCACCCACCCTGCCAAAACCACAGTTTTATTGTAAGAAGAGCAAGCCAGCCATCGGACGAGCCGTTTACTTGTTCCACTTTTCTTGATGGAATCCTTCTAGAGTCTCAGCAAGTTCATTCCATTCGGTCGATTAAGAAAAATACCCATGTAGTCATGCACATTTCGCTTGTTTTCATAATTATCCATTAATGGCAGGATTATGTGCCCTGCCTGTCGTATTTAGGGATGTGTAGACGACTCAGAAGTGCGCACGTCAAGTTGTTCGCAGCTTTTCTTGGGAAGTCCCAATGGAGGCAGAAAGGAGGGGTAGCCAACAGAAACAAGCGGTGTTGAGACTCCTATGTTCAGTATTGTCAGTGTGGACCATGAAATCATCATCATGGAAAGGGGAGTAATCGGCATATGGCCAAGAGCCACTGGCTAAAGACTCCGCGGATTGCCCTACTGATCATCTCACTGACTCTTGCCCTTGCAGTCACAGCCGGCGCAGCGACAGGCGCGCCCATGGAATTACTGCAAGGAGGGTGGCAGCCAGGTCCCGACACTTACCACCTAAGCAGAGTGATCGTGAGGTTCTCTGAGACTGTATCTTCGGAAGCCGCAAGCCAATCAATTGACGCTCTCGGATACTCCGTAAAAGAGATTGCGGACTTCGGGACTAGCATGAACTTCCCTCACGGCTTGAGGATTGGCATAGTGGAGCTTCCTGAGGGTGTAAGCCCTGATGCAGCAGTAGACAGGCTAGGAAAGGCCCCGGGCATACTGTACGCCGAGCGGGACTACATCCGCTACAAAGACCAGGTGTACGGTGATGCCCCGATTATCCCTAATGATCCCCAATTCAACAAGATGTGGGGCCTGCATAACGATAACTGCCAGTTCAAGGATCCCAGGATGTCAGGAGATCCAGTAGATGACGCCGACATAGACGCCCCGGAAGCATGGGGAATCTATACCGGATCTGAAGAAACATTAGTGGCCATCATAGACACAGGCTGCTATATCTACCATCCGGACCTTGCGCCAAATATCTGGGTCAACCCGGATGAAATCCCCGGCAACGGCGTCGATGACGACGGAAACGGGTACATCGATGACATCTGGGGATGGGACTGGTTCAATGGCGACAATTCCGTATGGGATCCGGGTGAACGTGACAGCTATGGATACCTCAATGACGAGCACGGAACGCACACGTCCGGTACCATCGGCGCTCTCACGAACAACGCCATGGGTGTCGCCGGCATCAACTGGAATATCAAGATCATGGTTCTCAAGTTCCTCGGCCCCGACGGAGGATACACCTCCGATGCTATTCTGGCTTTCAACTACGCGGCCAACAAGGGCGCGAAGGTCATAAGCTGCAGCTGGGGCGGAGGCGGCTACAACCAGGCGCTTAAGGACGCCATCGAAGCGACGCACGCCATCGTGTCGTGCGCCGCCGGCAACAGCGGAGACAACACCGACATTAACCCGCACTACCCATCTAGCTACGACAGTGACAATATCATATCCGTAGCTGCGATGATGCAGAACGACACCCCTTGTAACTACTCTGGCTGGTGGAGCACGTGCTGGGGTCCGACCAGCGTGGACCTGTACGCGCCGGGCGGATACATCCTTTCCACCATTCCGCCGGATCCTCCGCCAACAGAGCCTGGTGAGGCATACGATTTCTTCTACGGCACGTCCATGGCAACGCCTCATGTATCAGGGGCGGCAGCCCTAGTACATTCGCTGCGGCCAGGCGTAGCGCTCTATCCAGGCGCGCCTGGGTGGACACCGGGAGAGCCGACAGTGAAGGACATCATCCTCGGCTCTGTTGATGTCAAACCTGCCTACGAGGGCAAAGTCGTAAGCAACGGCAGACTCAACCTCGGGGCAGCGATCCTCGAATTGGGCGGGCCCGTAATAACATCGATAGATGCCCAGCCCAGATTTGGCCCTCCGCCGCTTGAGGTCACATTCACAGCTTCTGCGATGTCGCCTGACGGCGAGATCGTGGATATGTGGTGGGACTTTGGCGACGGAAGCGAGCCGGTACATGAGTTCAATGCTGTCCATACGTATCAGGAGCAAGACGATTACACAGCCACGTTCCACGTGGTTGACGACGAAGGCCTGGAAGCGACGGCATCCCTCATGATCAAGGTCTTCTTCCCGCCCGAAATAGGCGTGGATCCAGATGAAATCCACGTTGACCTTTGGTGGGGGGAAGAAGAGACTCGCGAAGTCACCGTCAGCAACACGGGGCTTGGCGAGCTTGAGTACAGTGTAAACGTCATGCTGGTCGGGAAGCTGGATGCATCAGGCGAGGCCAGGCTGGGCCAGGGCGGGCCTGACGAGTATGGCTACTTCTGGCTCGACACCGATCAGCCCGGCATGGAGCCTCCTGAATGGGAAGACATAAGGCCCATAGGAACCCAGGTTACACTGGGAGACGACAACGGCGTCGTAGTCGACCTGCCGTTCGACTTCCCGTTCTACGGGCAGAATAAATCGCAGATCGCAATATGTTCCAACGGGTATCTGACCTTTGGAAGCAGCCTCGGTGTGTGGACTAACGCCAATATCCCGAGTACCATGAACCCCAACGATCTGCTCGCCGTATTCTGGGATGACCTTACGCTGAGCTCGAGTGGAACATGCCACTACTACGGCGACGAGGAGACCTTTGTGGTCCAGTACACCAACGTGCCCAGGCTGGGCAGCGGCGGTCCCTATACGTTCCAGGTATGGCTTTCGCCCCAGGGCGTGATCATGTACCAGTACCTGACGATGGCAGGGACGCGCCTCAACGAAGCCACTATCGGCATCGAAAACGCCACCGGCACAGTAGGGCTGCAAGTGGCCTACAACGAGAACTACGTCCACGATGACATGGCAATCATGTTCCTCCCGGGATGGATCATCTCAAGCTCAACAGGAGGAACTATTGAGCCTGGAGGAACAGACACATTCGATCTCATGTTCTTCGCCGACCACTTGCCGAAGGGCACCTGGAAGGCTGTAGTAGAGATCGAAAGCAACGACCCTGCGAACCCCAGGGTCGATTTGGAGACGTTCATGTTCGTAAGGTCACGCATCAACCCGACCATAAGGTCAGCATCGGCCAACCCATGGGCTGGAAGCGCCCCACTTGAAGTCCACTTTTCAGTGGATGCGTACGACCAAGACGGACTGGTCGTCGACGCCAGATGGGACTTCGGCGACGGCAGCCCGTTCGTGAGCGGGACGTTCAACCCTGTCCACACCTATGCGGTAGAGGGAGAATACACCGCCACAGTTACGGTTACAGATGACGACGGGTTCGAGACGTCGGCAGATATCGCCATAGTCGTAGCCGACCTGCCTGAGGCCAGTGTCGACCCTGCTTCATTCAACCGGGTGATGCGAGCCCACAGGGAGCGCACTGAGACGCTAACGGTCACTAATACCGGAGAAGCGACACTCGAGTTTGAGGCAACAGCCTACACGGCTGGGATCCCCTCTGAAGCCGGCGAACTCGATCCGTTCGGCGCAGGCGGTCCCGACGCCTTCGGCTACATGTGGCGTGACTCAGACGAACCAGGCGGACCAGTGTTCGACTGGGTTGAAATCAGCAGCATCGGCACGAAGGTGCCTGTCTCAGGCGATGACTCCAGGGTTGTCGATCTTCCGTTCGGCTTCCCCTTCTATGGAGACATCAAGACAGAGATCCGAATCTGTTCCGACGGTTATCTCACATTTGGCACAAAGGGGAATGCATACACCAACGTAGCGATCCCCAATCCCGCTGAGCCAAACGACATGATGGCCGTCTACTGGGACGACCTTAACCCGCCCCAGGCGCCGGACGACGGCGGCGTTTTCTACTACTACGACGCAGTCAACAACAGATTCATAATAGAATGGTGCAAACTGCCCAGATACTACAACAACGGCCAGTACACGTTCCAGGCCATCCTATATCCTGATGGCGGAATTGTGTATCAGTACCTCGATATGCAGTTTGCCAGTGCCACCTACGCGAAAGACGGCACTATCGGTATCGAGAATGCCACAGGCACTGACGGATTGCAGGTGCTTTACAACACAGAAGGCTACATGCACAACAACCTGGCCATAAGGATCAAGCCCATCAGCTGGATGTCAGTCTGGCCCACCGAGGGCGAGCTGGCGCCCGGCGAGAGCATGGATCTGGACATTACCTTCGACCTGGCGTTGGTCGGATCAGGAACGTTAGACGGCGCGGTTGTACTCGACACTAATGATATCCGAGCGCCTAGAATGATAGTTCCTGTCCACATCCAGGTGATCCCGAACAACCCGCCTCAGATTACAGCATGCGCTGTCAATCCTGAACAGGGGCCTCCTGGATCATCGTTCCAGTTTGTCGCAGCAGCACATGATCCCGATGGTTCAATAGTCGATAAATACTGGTCATTCGGCGACGGATCTCCCGATGTCCATAGCTTCGTGGCAGATCATATCTACACAACCGCAGGCGTGTACACAGCAACCTTCACAGCAGTCGACAACGATGGCTACACCGCCACTGCCACAGTGAAGGTGACTGTCGCGCAGCCTGCTTCGGCAAGCTGGACCCCAGGACAGTTCGACTTCACAGTTGGCGGAGGCCAAACAGCTGCAGGAATACTCACTCTCTCCAACGCAGGGCCCGGCACTCTTCTCTTCGGAAGCGGCGAGTTCCCAAGCCTGGTGCAAATGCCGGAGAGACTAGTACTTCCTGAGGACATAAAGGATGCTGAAGCTCGGACGGCCTCAGAACTGTACGAAGCTCATCCAAACCCTGACAGATCAGGATGGCTGCCTGAAGACGTAGGTTCTGTGATAAAGAGCTGGATCTGCCCATCGCCCATAGGCGATCCATGGGGCGTTGGAGTGCTCTTCGACTCCGACGAGGTAGTGATAGCAGACGGCGCAGTCGATCCAACAGATGACTACGTTGTCACTTCGGACGGCGTGTACACCGGCAGGTACTGGTCTGCCGATTTCGGCGGCTCCTGGGCCGGCGACATGGCCTTCGATGGAACCTACATCTGGCAAGTTAACGTCGGCGGCGACAATGCCATCTACAAGATCGACCCTGCGAGCGGCCAGACTGTTGGATCAATATATAATTCAACATGGGCCGGGGTATCCCAGCGGGGCCTGGCATACAACGCCAACGACGATACCTTCTACATCGCCGGATGGAACGAAGACATAATCTACAAGTTCAAGGGCGAGAGCTGGGACAATCCCGGCGCAGTCCTTGAGCAATGGTCTATGCCCGTCAGCATTGCAGGACTTGCTTATCACCCTGTAGCTGACGTGCTCATAGTAAGTTGCAACTCTTCGCCTGACATGATCTACTTCGTAAACGCAACAACCCACTCAACTATTGCCCAGTTCCCGCACCCAGCCGGAGGAGATTACATGGGAGTCGGATGCGAGCTTGATCGCGACGGCAACCTGTGGGTCGCAGGCTGGGGCGAGAACAAGATGTACCTAGTAGAGACCGGACTGGGGGCAATCGGCACCGGCGACTGGCTGAGTTGGGAGCCGATGGAAGGCAGCGTACCTGCAGGCGGCTCAGTGCCGATCACGGTCACTGCCGACAGCGAGAAGCTAAGCCCCGGAACTCATAGCGGCAACGTAGTTCTCGCAACCAATGACATCAACAACCCGCTTATCGTTGTTCCGGTAACTCTACAGGTAGCAGAACCTCCGGCGATCACGGAAGCAACTGCTGAACCTAGATTCGGCGAGCCTCCGCTGGAGGTCACATTCCACGCAGCGTTCGTCGCGCCTGAGATTCCTGTCGTAAGCTACGGCTGGAACTTCGGTGACGGCACGTCCTCAAGTGAGCTTGATGTGACGCACGCTTACACAGTACCGGGCACTTACACTGCTACCTTCTCAGTGGTCGATGCAATGGGTGCAACTGACGAAGCCAGTCTCGAGATCGAAGTCAGGTGGCTGCCTCGCGCAACTGTCGAGCCTGAAACGATCGAACTGACCTTGCCTCCTATCGGCTCTACTACTGAGATCGTGACAATCGGCAACGTGGAAGGCAACGCGGACCTTACGTTCGAAGTCAAGGTCAAAGGCGGCAGCGCTCCAGTAGTTGCAATGCCTGAGCGCATAGGCATTGTGACAGATGAGTTAGCAACAACCGCCGAAGGCCTCTACGGTGCAATCGACCCGGCACTCGCAGAGAAGATCGCAGCCTCGGTCCACCCAGGCGCAGTGGGCGATGTGGTCACGTCATGGCCAGTGCCATACGAGATCGATCTGCCCTGGGGCGTCGGCTTCGCAGGAGACGTATGGATCGCAGATCCTCTGTTCTACAATGACCACCTCGTCACGCCGGAAGGCGCGCACACTGGAACGGTCTTCAGCACGCCGTGGGCAGGGTCATGGCCTGGCGACATGGCGTACGATAGCAACCGGAATCTGATGTGGCAGGTCAACGTCGGCGGCGACAACGGCATATACGGCCTTAACGTGGAGACAGGAGCGGTCGTGATGTCGGTAACCTCTGGCGGCGCATGGACTTACATCTCACAGCGCGGCCTTGCCTATGACGCCGACACTGACACCTTCTACATCGGCGGATGGAACGAGGATATCATCTACCACATCATGGGGCCGAGCTGGGGCACGCCTGGCGCAGTCATCGAAGCCTACACATTCCCTGTGAGCATCGCGGGACTTGCATGGCATCCAGGCGGCATTCTGTGGGTATCAAACAACGGTGCTCCTGACATGATCTACGGGCTTAACCTCGAGACTCTTGAAGTCGTGCACCAGTTCCCGCATCCGTACGGCGGAGACTACAGCGGAGCTGGACTCACACTCAACAGCGACGGGAACCTGTGGGCAACGTCTCAGGACAACCGCTACATGTACCTGATCAATACCGAGATGCCTCTGGCAGGAGGAATAACAGTTGACCCAGCTCGCGGCATAGTACCAACGGGCGAAACCGCGGAGCTCGAGGTCACAATCAATGCAGAGGAACTCGGAAAGCCAGGCAGTGTGGTAAAGCAGCACCTTGAGATAGCAACAAATGACCCTGAAAACGCACTCCTCTATGTTGACCTGATCATCAACATTGAAGCAGGCCCTACCATTGTCGAGGCGACAGCCACCCCTGAGATCGGCCAGCCTCCGCTTACAGTGGCTTTTGCTGCTACCGTGGAGCCGGGCGCGACCGACATAGTCGATATGTGGTGGGACTTCGGCGATGGCAGCGACCCAGTGCATGAAGCTACAGCCGAGCACATCTACACTGACCTTGGAGTCTACGAAGTGGTCTTCCACGTAGTGGATGAGAACGAGGTCGAGGCAACTGCCGAGCTGACAGTGACAGTCAAGTGGCTGCCTGTGCTGGGCGTAGAACCTGAGGAGTTCGACGAGATTATCCCAGTCGGAGAAGAAGAGCAGACGGTCTTGACAGTCAGCAACACAGGCGTTGCACCGATGAACTTCGAGATATCTGTCACTCCCAGCTTTGCCGGAAGCCCTGAATGGATGGACTATGCCGCTTCAGAGCCGGTGAAGGGGGACTATGCTTCCGAACCAAGGGGTTATGCAGGAGCAGGAGCCGGCGGACCTGACCAATTCGGATACGTTTGGATCGACAGCCACCATACAGGCGGTCCTGAGTTCGACTGGTTCGAGATCAGTGACGTCGGAACCAGGCTGCCGCTGTATGACGAGTCGATTGCAGATGTGAACCTCCCGTTCTCCTTCCCGTTCTACGGAGATATGAAGACGAAGGTTCGCATCTGTTCCAACGGCTACCTCACGTTCGGAACAGGAAGCAGCGTCTGGACCAACGCTCCAATCCCGGATCCATCTAACCCGAATGACCTGATTGCGGTCTTCTGGGATGACCTCAATCCGGGAACGGCAGGCAACGTCTACTACTACCACGACCAGGAAGCAGGCCGCTTCATCGTGGAGTACCAGGCAGTACCGAGATGGACCGGCGGAGGAGACTACACCTTCCAGGCTATCCTGTATCCCAACGGCACGATCGTATTCCAGTACCTCGAGATGACCGGTGACCTGACAAGCGCCACCGCGGGCATTGAGAACGCCACAGGCACAGACGGCCTGCAGGTCGTCTACAACGCCCCTTACATCGAGGATGGCTTGGCAATAGGATTCGCACCGATCGGATCGATCCTCAAAGTCAATCCGACATCAGGATATATTGTGCCCGGCGGAAGCCAGGAAGTTCAGCTGACGCTCGGATCCCCCGAAGCCGCATACGGCACATACTCGCTCTATCTGTACGTGTCGGCCAACGATCCGTACCGTCCGTTTGCTACAATCCCAGTTACGCTCAAGCTCAACGCCGCACCAGCCGTCGCAATCACGGCGCCTGAAGGCGGAGACGAGCTGCACGGGGTATTCGAAATCGAGTGGACGGCAACGGACCCTGACGATGGTGAGGATGATCTCCTGATCGACCTTGCCTGGACCCGCGACGGCGAGGCGTGGCATGAGCTCGGAACCGGACTTGCCAACACTGGCTCCTTCGAATGGAACACCATCGAAGTGGGCGAGGCTGGCGAAACCTTCCGGCTGCGAGCGCAAGTCACCGACCCTGCAAGCGCGTTCCATGAGTTCGTGACGGACGAATTCACTATCATCAACAATGCCCCGGCGGCCGAGTTCAGCTTCACTCCGTCGCCTGCTACAAGGCGCGATGTTGTGAAGTTCGTCGATGAGTCGACGGATGACGGTTGGATCGTCGCATGGCACTGGGACTTCGGCGACGGAGCGGAAAGCTCTGAGCAGAATCCGGAGCATCAGTACGCTGAGAAGGGCGAGTTCACCGTCGCACTCACCGTCACCGACAATGGCGGTCTCACGGGAACCGTAGAGAAGTCCATCGTGGTGGGGAATGCAGCGCCGATCGC
>JAQVXE010000038.1:18357-19805 GCA_028709305.1 Bacillota bacterium
GCCACAGCGGAAGAGACCATCGAGGTCGTCAACCTCCCGCCCGAAGTTGAGATCGTGAGGCCCACAGCGGGTCAGGTCTTAACAGGAGAGGCGACTATCGAGTGGGTGGCCGTCGACCCTGACGACGACCCAGATGCGCTCAAGATCACACTCGAATACAAGCATGCAACAGATCAGGATTGGCAGACCATCGCCGCTAGTCAGGCAAATACCGGCAAGTACGTTTGGGATACCTCGACGGTCAAGCAAGGTGGACGGTACCTGGCGAGGGTCACAGCTATCGACCCAGAAGGCGCAGTCGGGGGGGCCACGACCGATGAGTTCACCCTCGTGGTTCTCACCCACAAGATAGTGGCTGCACCCAACCCGGCGTTGGATAGCGTGACGTTCTACTATGACCTTGCCGCTGATGCAATGCTCTACGTCTACGACATCGCGGGGCGCCTTGTCTACAGCGCAGAGCTTCCAGCTGCTGCAAATGCTCATACGTGGAACCTCACCTCGGGTGACAGGCCGGTTGCCATCGGAGTCTATCTCTACGTCGCAGTAGGCGGCAACGAGAAGTCCGAAGTTGGAAGACTGGTAGTCAGCCGATAGACCTAGCTTGAAGAGTAGGGGCGCGGGCGGTCGCTCACGCGGCCGCCCCAGCCGCCCAAGACTTCCCAAGCACTACACACACCTAAGGAGGAGCGGTTAATGCGAGTGAAAATATCAGCGCTAGCGTTTACGCTCATTCTCGTCCTGGCGATAGGCGCGTCGGCGCTCGCTGCCGACGATCCAGTGGGCACGGCGGCGATGATGGACATAGGGATGGGAGCGCGAGCGCTTGGCATGGGTGGCGCACACATAGCCGTCGCAGACGACGCCGCCGCCATTTACTATAACCCTGCTGGCCTTGCCTTCCTAACCGAGCGGCACATTGGCTCTCTTTACACGCAGCAATGCCAGGCAGCTGGGTACATGGCTGCAGCATACTCTCAGAGGTATGTAGGCGTAGGCGCTTTGAGATTGGATGCGTCCGGAATAGCGGCAACAGACGAATTCGCCAATGAGACCGGCGTATTCGATGTTGTCGACTTTACGATTATCGCGGGCGGCGGAGTCGCCGTCCTGCCCCAGCTGGGGATAGGCGGAGCAGTTAAGTACTACTCCCAGACCTTGCCCGACAACTCGGGGAGAGGATTCACCGGTGACGTAGGACTCCTATATGCAACCCCGAACAACAAACTGAGAATCGGGGCCGTCGCGAGAAACGTAGCTGGCGAACTCAAATACGAGTCAGAGTATACAGATGCCTTCGACCGATATGTGGGCGCAGGCATAGCCCTGTATCCAATGGAGAACCTTCTGATTGCAGCCGATGTGATATACAAAGACGCCATTGAGGGGCGAGTCGGCGTAGAATATGAACTTGGGAGAATTCGGCTCAGAGCAGGAGGAGCTTTCGG
>JAQVXE010000039.1 GCA_028709305.1 Bacillota bacterium
TAAGTTGCAATCGTAGCACTTGAACGACATCATTTTCGAAAGTCCCTAGAATGCTGGTAATCGTCCCCGGCCAGTATCATGCAGCACTTCGGAACTCCTCACAGTCTACGGCATGCGGAACTTCTGCAGCTGCATGTCCGGCACCTGCGTAGCTCATCTTTCCTGCACAAACCCTGAGCCCGTCTGGAACATCAAGCATACATCCTACATCATCTGAGCAATCCAGCGCGACGCAAGTTCATTGAGACTTCGAAATCGACCTCCAGCTCCGGATACATGCGCTTGAATTCATCATAGGAGATGCTGGGCAGCTTGGGCCTCAGGGCATGGTAGAGCCTCATTGCATCAGAGTTCCATTCCTTGAGCTTGACCAGAATCTCCCTCAGCCTGTTCTCTAGATCGCGCTCAGCCGCGGCTTTCAATTCGTTCAATTGGCTGCGATCAGCAATCGAGACTCTGTATCCGCCTGAATCCAAGAGCCGGGCGGCAACAGACATCTTGACTCTGATGCCAGGCATTTGGTGTGCATCCCCACCTGACACACTTACTTTGGTCTTCATGCCTATGATCCTCACGATGAACTCTCGTCCCGCGTGGCGCATGATGTATGTGCCACCCAAATGTTTGCGCCAAGCTATACCGTACAGCAACATCGAATCTGTAGGGCCAAGTATTCCAGCGCGCCTTGTCCCATCATATACAGCTGTTCCGACGGCCTCGAGGCCGTCGCCTTTTTCAGTGCGGCCGATCAGGGGAAGTACAATGTCGCCAGCCTCGTTTCTGATCACGGACATTACCGACCAAGCCATTGGAAACTGAACATTGCCCAGGCCCTGCCTGCTCTGTGCCTGCAATCCATTGAGGACTTCTGAAAATGTCTTTCCACTTGCAGGAGATACATTCATGAGTTCAACCACGTCTTCCTCTGTTGCGAGCACAAGGCTTGCAAGAGGTATGTGGCGAAAGAACAAAATCGTGTTTAGCGACCTCCACAGATCATCAGGACCAAGACCATTCCCTATCACAAGGAATTCGAGAGCCGAAAAGTCAATGACTCCTCCAACTTCACTGCGCATCTGCTCGACTGCATCTTCAAGAAAAAGCCCCTTCTCTTCAACTACAAACGCGTCTTGCCCTTCCTCTCCCTGGCCTCCTCCTGCTCTCCCTCCTGCCGCTCGGGTGGGCGACATCATAATCATGACGGAAATATCCTTGTCGTCTCTGTCCTTGACCGGTTCCAAGCCAATAGCCACCACAAAACCTCGAGATTCGATATTGATTGAATCCCAGCATCCTGATGCAAGAAACATCAAGGCCACGCAAGATACGCCGGCACAGAAAGCAATGAAGGTCCTACGCAAGTCCAATTTAGCGGCCACCTCCTCCCCGTGCCGCAGCCAGTGCTCCCCATATGGCGAGAGTAATCGTGGCAAGAGTCAGCACAGTACCGATGGCAAGCCAAACGCGCGCAAACACCAACACAGAATGGAGATCAGTCAGGAGGAGATAAGACATGGCAACCACGGCCCCCATCGCCAAGGTAAGAGCCGGATGTATCCTCTCTGCGTCCGGTGACGCAAGATCGCTTAATGTCTGCGCCGCACTGTAGAAGTAGGTGACAGACGCGATGACCATGATGAAACGAAAGAACATGGTCAGGATGAAATCAAAACGTCGGATCGGGAAGTTTGGAACTTCGGGGGCCAGCATCTCCATGAAAGAGCCAGCCGGATAAGTGAAATCCGCAGCCATAGGCCAGCCAAACAAGGCAACTGGATAGGACACGAAGCTTACAAAAGCCGGGACTGCCAAAAGGGTACCTATTGATGCAGCAGCGAATGCGCTTCGCCCAGGCGGGTTCAGTGCCGGTCCCGCAACTAGAATAACAAAGTAGCCGTGGTATAAGGAAATGGCAGCCATTACAAGGTTGAGCGGTTCTTTGAAGAGTTCAGAAATGCGGACAGGACGCAAATACGAGAAATCAAGTCTTCCGTTGAGGATAGCCCCGATCCAGACAAAAACCAAGAAGAGCCCAATCGGAAAGAGAAGAGCGTCAGTGAACCTGACCAAAGTTTTGAGACCATACAATGTCACCATCACAGCGAGTGCAGCGTTGACCAGTGCGTGTACTGCAAGGGGGGTGAATCCAAGGACCGTGGCAGAAACATAATGAGCGAACAGCATGGTGTTTATGGCCGCGCCACCCATCCAGAACAGACAATACAGCAAACCCATTACAACCCCGAGGGCCCTTCCGGCAATTTGAGGGAGGAACTGTCCGAGGCGGTCTGCGGGATAGAGCTTGTGCAGTCGATATACTGCCCATGATCCGACCACGGCTGGAACTACGGCTATGAGCGGCACGATCCAACTAGACCGCCCCGCCATCAGATAGAGCATCTGTGGAACGAAAAGGTAGTTCGCACAGATCGTGTACTGCATTATCAGCCATGCAGCTTCCGGCCAACTAAGATATGGTTCCTGCATCAGCAGTCCCCTCAGCTTCTTCCTTGCGCTGCACCTTCTCAAGCTCCACCCCCAACGGTGCAGGCACCTTGATCACCGTGTCCTTAGCCATGGCTGTCCACCTCCAGGGCGCAAATGGCGACAGATAAGGAACTCCCAAGACATCCATTGAGCAAAGGTATACGAGCATGATCAATCCGGCAGTCGCCAGACCGTAGATGCCGAGAATGGCAGCGAAGAATGTATACAAGTATTTGGCTGCGCGCCACGAGAGCTCGTTTTGATAGTCCGGCATCGCAAATGACCCGATTGCAGTCACTGCTACCACCACGATCATCACCGTGCTCACAAGCCTGGCTTCTGCCGCCGCAGTTCCCAACACAAGTCCACCTACGACCATAGCGGCGCCCCCGATGTAAGTCGGCAGCCTGGCACTGGCCTCGGCGAGCATCTCCAAAGCGATATCCATTATTAGGACTTCAACGATTGGAGGGTAGGGAACACCGTGCCTTGCCGCAGCAAGAGTCATTATCGCATTAGGGGGCAGGATCCCAGGGTTGAACGACGCAAGGCCCACATATAACCCGGGAGCAATCGTGGCAGCAAACCAGCCAATGGCGCGCACAGTTCTGAGCAATACCGAGTGTATGCTCAGGTTGTAATGGTCCTCACTGGCGTGAAACAACGTAAGAAGCTGCACAGGGATGACTAGAATGAAAGGGGAGTTGTCGCACACAACTGCAATTCTTCCGTTGAGAATGCCCGCTGCAGCACGGTCTGCTCGCTCAGTTGCCGCCGCAGGAGGGAAGAGCATCCATCGGCGCATCGCAATATAAGGCAATAGGTCAGAGCTGTCAAGCACGTGAGGCATGTCGATCTGTGACAGCCTCTGCTTCATGGTATCAACAACATCTTGTGAAGCCCTTCCTTCAATATAGCAGATGGCCACCCTCGTCCTCGTCTCACTGCCTACTACCGTCTCCCAGACTCTCAAGTCGCGATTCCTTACTCGCTGCCTGATCAAGGCAAGGTTGTCCGAAAGTCTCTCGGTGAACGAATCACGGGGTCCTCTCACTGACGGCTGTGATATCGGAGCAGCTATCTGCCTGGCCACCCTGGCCCTTAGATCGAGCAAGAATGGAGCTTCACACCCCTTGGCCATGAGGGCTACCTTTCCATCGAGAAGGCCTTCTATTGCAGCATCAAGGTCTGCCCCCTGTTCCACAGAAGCCACAGGAAGCTGGCCGCCAATGGTGGCCAAGTCCAGGTCAGCATCTGAGTCCAAACGGCATAGTGGCTCGAGAACGCTCTCTCGTAGCGCCGCTGCATCAACAATGGGTTCAAGAAACGCCAGGCAAATTGAATCCGAAATCTGCTTGATCACCAAGTCTGAGGGGAAGCCAAGGGCACTCTCCAGGTAGACTGCTTGGCTTTGGGCCAAGTTCTCATGCTCGCGTGCCATATCCGCAGCAGGCGGGCGTGTTGGCCGAGGACAAAGCGGAACCGGTTTTCTCATGCACACCCCTGCCATTCATTGAGCTTGCTCCTATTATGCCCCGCCTCTGCAATGCGATAACAGCGCCCTCGCCCAAGTGGCCCCTGCAGTGTTTGATTCGCCTATGGCTTCGCTGGCATCCATGCCAATGTACGCCTGACTGCCGCACCCATAACGAGTGCGGCAGTCATCGCAAATTCACTTCAACCTACATCTGCTACCGGCCTGTGTTCAAGGCCTCCACCTCGTAGAACTGAATAGGATGAGATGGATTCGATACCCTCTTGACGGTAAGCCTGATTGCGGTAGCAACGACCGGGTCGAGCTCGAACTCGAATGAAACGGCTTCTTTTGTGACCTTAATGTATTTTCTTGCTTCAGATGTGGACTTGAAAGACGCAACAGCAACCCATAGTCCATTCTTCTCCACTTCCACAGTAATGTCCATTGGATAGTGCGTTCCTTCGCTGCTGATTCTGATGAAGTTGATCGTTTGCGGTCCTCCGAACTGAACCATCAGCCACTGCGGCTGCGCGGTACTGGTTCGGGTTGAAGACTCCCAATATGTCTTCATGTTGCCGTCAATCGCGAGGGATGCAGGTCTTGCCGGTCCATCGGAACTAGCTGGCGCATAACTTGACGCGCTGGCCCTACCTCCATTCGCCGCTGCCGCCCAGTTCACGTTTACCTTCCCTGTTGGTGGCGGTGGAGGCGGCGGAGGCACCGTTCCACTTCCGGTAGTGAACGAGAACCCTGAAGCAACCGCTACATTCCCTGCCGCATCCTTCGACACGACCTGGAAGTAGTACTTCGTCTTTTCGCGGAGGCCAGTCAATGTCACGCTGTGGCTGGTCCTAAGCGACCCTGAAGGCACAACTGGCGTGATTATGACTGCCCTTGCGCCAACATCCCCTGCAGGACTCAACGCTTCCGAACTCGCTACCGACTTGTCGCCTGCCACGTCTCTCATAGTCGTTCCTGTTAACCCATACTCTACAGTAGAAGTGGCTGGTTCGTCAGTATTCCACGCTATCGTTGCTGAATTGGCAGTGATATTCGTCGTCTTCACGTTGGTTATTCGAGCCGGACGAGTATCCAGGATAATAGAAGCTGAATAGCTTCTGCTCTGATTTCCATAGATGTCGCGGAACTCAGCATAGACTGTCTTGCTTCCATCACCAGGGCTGATCCTAAAGGTCATAGACTGCTGGACCAGCATCCATCCACTCCAGGTTCCCGTTCCCTCGCGAAGTCGCATCTCGATGGGGCCCGGTGAATCGTCTCTGGCAGCTATGGAGAGCCGCACGTCGTAGTAACGTGTATACCTGGCACCATCGTTAATCGTGATGCTGCCTGTCGGAGGATTCTTGTCGCCTATCTGGGAAGTGCGGAATGTCATCGTTGAGGACTCCGCCATGTTGCCCGCTGCATCAGTAGACCTAACCTTGAAGTAGTAGTTGGTGTTCGGGCTCAAGCCCACTAGCGCAACAGTGTGCGTCGTTACAGAGTCATACTGGCCCTTCACCAGATTCGGGCTGTATATGCCGTAGAACGCCCAGGAATCAGACGCCTCATCAGTTCTCCACGTGATGACAGCGGAATCCGGTCCTATCTCCCTTGTCTGTACCGAGCTGATTCTCGGACGCACGGTATCGAGGGTTATTACAGCCTGCGCCTGAGCTTCATTACCCGCTGCATCCCTTACCTTCACATAGACAGTTCTCCTGCCATCACCGAGAGTAAGCTCCCAGGTGGCACTATCAGAATACGCCATCCAGGGGCCCCAAGAGGACTTGTCGTCCCAGATCCTCATCTCAAGCGGGCCGCCCGAGTCGTCCTGAGCCACGATCTCCAACTGCACCTTTCGGCTATTTGTGTACTGCGCACCCCTGTTGATCTGCAGCCTGACTGTTGGAGGAGTCGTATCCAGAGGAGGTTCAACCCTGAAACTCATCTGTGACGATTGAGCTTTGTTCCCCGCCGCGTCAGTCGAGGTCACAATGTAGTAGTAGGTGACTCCGGAACGCAGGCTAGACAATGTGACTGCATGGTAAGTTGAGCGTACGCTCGCGCCGACCTTGTTCTGAAGCACTCCGTAAGCCCAGTATTCAACGTATGAGTCTGCCGGCTCATCAGTGGTCCAGGTAATGCTGACTGAATCGCGACCAGCAGTTGTCGCCTGCACGCGACTTATCACAGGCGGCGTCGTGTCGGATGCCTCAACCACGAACATGAGGTCCTGTGACTGTCCGCGATTCCCTGCCGCATCAGTCGATACGACTCTGTAGTAATATGTGGTGCTGGCACGCAGGTTGGTAAGTGTTACCGAGTGCGACGTAGTGTACGCGCTCGTGCCGACCTTGTTCTGAGGCACTCCATAAGCCCAGTACTCCACGTATGAATCTGCCGGCTCATCAGTGGTCCAGGTAACTACCGCCGTGTTAAAGGCACCCTGAGCAGCCTGAACTCCATGTATTCTTGGCGGTTGAGTGTCAGCAGGCGGAGGTGTTGACACCAATGCCTCTATCGGTGCGTGGTTGCCTGCACCGTCAACTACTGAAAAGTACACTCTGGGAGCAAGACCCGCACCTGAAGGCAAGGCCAACGCAAAATCGGTGCCGTACCAATCGAACCAACGCCAATCATCACCGTCATAAGATATCCAAAATCCCACTACTCCGCTTGGATCATCAGCCGACAGCACGACCCTGGTTCTGCTGTCATAGCCGCCGTATGTGCCTGTTTGCATTGTTTCCAGGCGCGCCGTAGCTGTCGGAGGTGTAGCATCCAGCGTTATCGTCCCCGACTCGCCGGATATGCCTATACCGAACAGTCCTCGGAATTTCACGTAAACTCGCTTTGTCCCGTCACCGGGAGGCAACTCCCAGGTGAACTCCCCGTACGAGTCCGGCTTTGAAAACCAGGTGCTCCACGTGTAATTGTCGTTGCTGAACGCAACGGTGGAGTAGTCGCTGTAAACTCCAAGTCGAACAGTCCGGCTGTTGGTGTATTTCGCTCCATCGTTGATCAATACCCCACTGAACGGTTTGTCTGGCTTTCTGCCTTCAACCGATATGGCCCTGGGGGTTACTCCGGCAGGAGAAATCCCGAAGGAAGCCATTTCCCGTTCGATGCGCTCCTTGTAAATGTCAGCTATGCGGTTTGCTGGATTGATTCCAAGTGCGGTATTGATGCTGGTAAGAGCTACATTGTGGTTCCCAGTTCTCCACTGTGCAATCCCTTTGAGCAACACAGCGTTGTCAAACCCATAGACAGGCACTGCTTCAGCAAGTTCGCTGAAGATCTGTAGCGCCTGAGCATATGAGCCTGCTTCCAGACAAGCCGATCCCAGGCCGTACTTGGCCCGAACCAAGTTCGGGTTGGCTGAAGCGGCGGCTGAGTAATACTGCATAGCCTGTGCAGGCTGTCCTGACAGTCTGTAGATGTTGCCAAGTGCATCGTTTGAAAGGACTAGTTCGGCACCACCCTGTGCGGCCGCTTGTCGGTATGCATCCAAAGCTTGCGTGTGCGCACCTCGCGCAGCCGCAGCATCTCCAAGCCGCTTGTGAAGATAAGCAGGCACGCCCTGCCTTCCCAGCGCTTGAAGTAGCAGTTGCTCTGCCTCGTAGTATCTGCCGTTTCTGTATTCCAGTGCCGCTAGAGCGCCAAGGATCACAGGATTGTATCTATCACCTGTTGCGGAGATAGTCTGATCAATCTGCGTCGCTGCTGCCTGCCCATTGCCTTCATCAAGATAGATATAGGCAAGAAGAATCGCAGGATCGACTGCTGCCCTGTCGTGAGCAACGGCTCGCTCCAAAGCCGCCCTGGCATCCTGAGATCTCCCGCTGACGAAGTAGAGAACTCCCTGACGGTAGTAGCCTTCTATGTAGGGTGGCGAGTAGCTTGCCGCCTTGGAGTATGCTTGAATCGCAAGCTCCATGTCTTGGTACCCCTGCTCCGAAAGAGGCGGAAAGCCCAGCTTCCTTATGGGCTCCGGCTCAGTGACGAGCTCCATGCGGTAGTTGAAAACCCTCGCAGCGTTCGATCTTGCCTCATAGGCACGACCAAGCCCGAAATGAGCCCTGGTGTTCGTAGGTTCTATCTGTACTGCCTGTTCGAATTGGCGAATAGCTTCATCTTCTAGACCCTGGGCGAGATACTGCTCTCCCCGTAGTATGTAGTCATAAGCTGAGACTTGGGCAAGTGAATAAGCTGACGCAAGTATGCCCACGCAAAGCGCCAGAGCCAAAATGAACAGCGCCCTTCTCCTGTTCTTCATTATGTCTGCCCTCCCCGATTGTTAGACTCAGTAAGCATAGACGGATTACGAGGCCAACTGTTCCAAAACGCAAGAACCCCGAGAGGCTTTTTGTCGCACGGGGTTCTTTGTGGAGCTTCACGCTCCTATTTCTGTTGACGGGGTTACGGGTATATCCGATTGAGTAGTCGCGGAAAAGGAATCATCTCCCTAACGTGTTCGCTTCCGGTAATCCATGCTACAGTCCTTTCGATTCCAAGTCCGAACCCAGAATGGGGCACCGATCCGTAACGTCTGAGATCAAGATACCATCCATAGGCCTCCTCCGGGAGGTCGTGCTCGCGCATCCGTGCTTTCAGTAGATCGAAGTCGTGGATCCTTTCACTGCCTCCGATCACTTCTCCATAACCTTCTGGAGCCAACATGTCCGCGCATTTCACAACCTCGGGCCTATCTGGATCAGGCTGCATGTAAAAGGCCTTTATCTTTGTGGGATAGCTAGTCACAAAGACTGGCTTATCGTATCTCATGGAGATTACAGCCTCGTCAGGCGCCCCGAAATCCTCTCCCCACTCAAACTCTCTGCCCTCAGCATTCAGCAATTCCACAGCCTCATCGTATGAAATGCGCGGGAACGGCGGCACAATGCACTCCAGCTTTGACAGATCCCTTTCAAGGGTAATCAGCTCTTCCCGGCGGTTGGCCAAACACCGCTGGACAATGTATGATACAAACTCTTCCTGGACTACCAGGTTGTCTTCCTGCGTAGCATAGGCCATCTCGGGCTCAATCATCCAGAACTCAATCAAATGCCTTCTCGTTTTCGATTTCTCTGCCCTGAAAGTCGGACCATAGCAGTAAACCTTGCCAAATGCCATACAAGCCGCCTCATTGTATAGCTGCCCACTCTGGCTAAGATACGCCTTCTCACCAAAGTAATCCGTCTCAAACAAGGTCGTAGTTCCCTCGCACGCGGCAGGGGTCAATATAGGCGCGTCGACCTTTATGAAGCCATTGTTCCGAAGCCAATCCTCAGCCGCAGCTATTATCTCATGCCGCACCAGCAAAGCAGCATGCTGCCGAGGATTTCGGATCCACAAATGCCTGTGGTCAAGGAGAAAATCCACTCCGTGTTCTTTGAGGGTTATCGGGTAGTCTTCTGACATCTGCACAAGCTCGATACTTGAAGCTGACATCTCGAATCCGCCCACAGCCCTCCGATCAGCGCGAATGCGGCCAGTGACCACTATCGACGATTCTTGCGCAAGATTGTTGCACAGTTCAAACTGGTCATCAGGCACCTCGCCGCGGACTGCTACTGTTTGCAGGAAGCCTGTCCCATCTCTCACTATGAGAAAGTGGATGCTTCCACTCGACCGCTTGTTGTAGAGCCACCCTCGAATGGTGACATCCTCTCCATCGTGCGCTTTTATGTCGGCGATTCGGACGGACTGCAATAACCACACCTCCGGACAACTTCATCTCAATCAAGATGCTGCCATGTTATCTACTATTATAATTGCCCAGGCAACGTTTCTCAACCGCACTCCCCCCACCTAGTCCGCTTCTGTCGCCGCCACAAACGCGACGATGCACATTCGAGTTGTTGCAGTCTGCGTGCACAATATGCTAGACACGAAACATGAGTTGGAGCATTACGGAGCAAAGTCGGGGCATAACCGGCCCCGACTTTGCTCTCCCAATCTGCGATATTCGCGACAGCTGCTTCCTGTCAAAGAATCAGCGGCCTATGTGCCAGATTTCCAAGCGCAATCTCACGTAGTCAATATACTCGATCCCGAAGACCGCGCCAGTGGTGATGCTGTAGTCTTCCACAGCCACTCTCACCCTGAACGGGTACTGGACCTTCTCATATACCCTTCCAGGCCAGGGAGACTCAGGGCCGCTTGGCTTGATCTGCATGAACTCCACCGGGCCAACTGCGTCTGCGGTCATGTTCCCGGTAACCCTCGAGAGCATTCCCAGAATGGGATCACCATTTATGACCACCTTGCCTGTAGATCCCCTGAACGTGAAGGTCTCAGTGAACGGTCCGGTCTGAGGCCATTTCACGAGCACACTCTTATTGACCAGCTGCACTTCGTCGTCCCAATCCGATGACGCCGGCAATCTTGCCAATGTAGCATCTATTCGGTACGGGTTCGGCGAATTCACAGTGATCTGCCTGGAGTAGGTGTAGTAGTGCTTCTTCATTACGGCGATGTCGTGCACACCGTAGGCCACACCTGTGACCGTGAGCGGTGTAGTTCCCTTTTCAACACCATCTATGAATACAGTTGCCCCTGACGGCTTAGAGGTGATGCTCAGCGTTCCACGGGAGACTGGTGGCGGAGGCGGTGGCGGCGGTGTGGAGACCCTCCCCACCGTAAACGAAGTTACCGCCGACGACCAATCCTGGCCAAATACCGGGGTAATAGTAACCGATTTCACCTCGAACATGAACCTGTCTGCAGCTATGTTTACGTTTAGTTGTGGTCCGAATGAGCCCTGCTCGAGTGAACGCCTCAGCCAATCTACATCACGTATCTGCGACGGCGTGGCGATCATCACAAGCTGCTCCACTCCCTCCGGGCCGCCGATGGTCAGGTTATACCTGGCGTTGTCGGGCAGCGAATGCGTTTGCCCAGCCCGCTTGTAGTTGGAGCCTGAATATATGTTTGGGAATATGAGGCTCACGTTGCCGACGGTATCGATATCGAAGATGTAAACATACGCATCTCTGCTCGTTCTGAAGTAGACGTTCAGCCTTTCTCCCGGATTATACTGCGATCTATCAGTCCAGATACTGGTCTGATAGGGTGGATTCGGGTTGATGATTATGCTCTTGACGTCATACTCTGCCAGAACAGACTCGCTCGAAAACATGGTCACAGCCATGATCATTATTAAGCTTGCAGCTGCGAGGCTGCACCTCTTGATTTTGGTCGACACCGCAAGTTATCCTCCTTTCGGAAAGAATAGCTTTCTATTCTTCGTAGTCAGCCCCACCAATCATGTAGTTTGGGGCTTCCTTCGTGATATGCACATCATGCGGGTGGCTTTCCCTCAGTCCTGCGTTGGTAATGCGCACAAACCTCGCCTTCTGACTTAGCTCCTCCAGGCTGGCTGCTCCCGCGTACCCCATTCCTGCTTTGACCCCGCCGATCAGCTGAAACACGGTGTCGGCGACGCTTCCCTTGTAGGGTACACGGCCCTCGATTCCTTCGGGAACGAGCTTCTTTGAACCTTCCTGGAAGTACCGGTCGCTCGACCCGGCCTTCATTGCGCTTATGGAACCCATCCCTCGGTAAACCTTGAAGCTTCGGCCTTTGTAGATCTCCGTGTCTCCAGGACTCTCATCCGTTCCTGCCAGGATTTGCCCCACCATGACCACGTGCGCTCCTGCAGCCAGTGCCTTGGTCATGTCCCCGGAGAACTTGACGCCTCCGTCAGCAACTATTCTCACTCCCGCTTCGGAAGCAGCGGCAGAGCACTCAAGAACCGCTGAGAACTGCGGGACTCCCACTCCGGCCACTACACGCGTAGTGCAGATGGAACCGGGTCCTATCCCTACCTTTACACAATTCGCGCCTGCCTCTGCTAAAGCTTTGACGCCCTCTGGGGTCGCAACGTTCCCTGCCATGATATCAATATCTCCGAAGTTCGCTCTCACAGCCCTAACCGTCTCAATAACGCCTTTTGAGTGGCCGTGAGCTGTGTCAACGACTATCATGTCGACGCCAGCATCGATAAGGGCAGCCGCTCTCTCCAAGGTGTTGGCAGAAACTCCAACTGCAGCCCCAACCCTTAGCCTACCGTGTTCGTCCTTGGCGGCGTTCGGGTGCTCGCGGGTTTTCTTGATGTCTTTGATAGTTATGAGCCCCCGGAGCTTGAACTTGCCATCTACCAACGGCAGTTTCTCGACCTTGTGCGCCTTGAAAATCTCAATAGCTTCGTCGACAGTGGTCCCAACAGGTGCAGTAATCAAGTTCTCCTTGGTCATCACGTTGGACACTGGTTGATCGTAGTCAGTCTCAAACCTAAGGTCTCTGTTAGTAAGAATCCCGACGAGCGTTCCGTCTTCAGTTATTGGGACGCCCGAGATATGATAACGTTCCATTATCTCAAGCGCGTCCTTCACTAGAGCATCTGGCGAAAGGAAAATCGGATCAACAATAATGCCATGTTCCGAACGCTTCACCTTGTCAACCTCAAGCGCCTGCGCCTCAATGGACATGTTCTTGTGGACTACGCCCATCCCGCCCTCGCGGGCAATGGCCACAGCCATGCGGGCATCTGTTACGGTATCCATGGCAGCAGACATCAGCGGAATGTTCAGGGCAATCCTGTCGGTAATGCGAGTTCTCACGTCTACATTGGCTGGAAGAACTTGCGACATGCCCGGAACAAGCAATACATCATCAAAGGTGAGGGCCTCTCTGATCTTATCTGAGTTGTGCATAGCGTAATCTACCTCCGGAGTCAATATTTAAGGCTATAGCCTATAGCAATCCGAACTCGGTCAATACTCGGCCAAGCAAAAGCCCGTGCATCCCGCTTCCCGGGACGCACGGACCACAGCCTCCTCACGCACGCGCATCATCTCTCCGCAGATACCTGTGGATCAGACTCGCCCCGTCAGTCTGCAAGCTTCAGATGAAGCTCCTCCCACTGCCTTGGATCAATCTCGTTAGGGCAGTCGTCCACGAGTGAAACACCTGCAGCGTTCTGCGGAAATGCGATGATATCGCGTAGGCTGTCAAGCCCGAGCATAACAGCTAGGAGTCTGTCGAACCCAATGGCAAATCCGCCATGAACCGGGCCGCCATATTGATAGGCACGAAGGAGGAAACCGAATTTCTCCTCTGCCTCCTCGGGAGTAACCCCGATGACGTTCATCACTCTCTTCTGGATTTCTGGATCATTAATGCGTATGCTGCCGCTTCCAAGCTCGGTTCCGTTGAGAACCAGATCATACTGACGCCCTTTAACAGAACCAGGATCCGCTTCGAGCAAGTCAAAATCTCTTTCGCGGGGCATGGTGAATATGTGGTGCATTGGATCCCATCGCTCATCATCTGGATTCCACTCAAAAAGCGGAAAGTCTGTAACCCAAAGCAGCTTGTACTCGCCGTTTGGGATGAGGCCGAGCTCTTTTCCGAGATGCCGCCGCAACTGACCCAATGCCGTCGCAGACACTTGGGGCGTGTCAGCAACTATCAATATCAGGTCTCTATCGGCACTTCCCAGCCTCGACATGATTCCATTAAGGATCTCGGGCGACAGGTGCCTCGCGACGCCGCCTTCGATCTTGCCGTCTTCAACTTTCAAGGCAACAAGGCCCTTCGCCCTATAGACACGAGCCAGCTCAGTAAGGTCGTCTATCTGTCGGCGCGAAAAACCGGCGCATCCGGGAGCAGAGATTCCACGTACTCGGCCCCCCGCTGCACATACATTCCTGAAGATGCCGAAGTCTGAATCCGCAACCAGGTCTGTAAGGTCGCGAAGCTCCATCCCAAACCTCATGTCAGGCTTGTCAGAGCCGAATCGCTCCATTGCCTCGTCATACGTGATCCTGAGGAATGGCCCCCGCACATCCGTCCCAATCGCCTCTTTGAATGCCGCGGATATAACGCCTTCTACTATTGAGAAGATGTCCTCTTCATCGCAGAAACTCATTTCCAGGTCAACCTGAGTGTGCACCAATTGCCTATCCGCCCGCTGATCCTCATCTCGAAAACAAGGGGCAAGCTGGAAGTAGCGGTCAAATCCCGCAATCATCAAGAGCTGCTTGTACAACTGAGGGCTCTGCGGAAGCGCATAGAACTTACCTGGGAAATTCCTGCTTGGCACAACGAAATCGCGAGCTCCCTCTGGAGTGCTCCGCACCAGCAATGGGGTTTGGATTTCGAGGAATCCTTTGTCTGAGAGGTAGTTACGAACAGCCATGGCGGCTCGGTGGCGCGCGATCATGTTAGCCTGCAACGAAGGACGCCTTAGGTCTACGTACCTATATCTAAGCCTTACCTCTTCGTTGGCCAGATTCTCATCTGACACTTCCACTGGCAAGACAGGGGCGGCCTCCCCCATAACTTTCATGCCGCTGGCAATCACCTCGATATCTCCAGTAGGCATGGAAGGATTGCTTGTGCCTTCCGGTCTTGCCAACACTGTGCCCTCCACCTGAATCACGCTTTCACGATGGAGACCCTTCGTGCGCTCCAGAACAACCTCAGATAGGTCGGGCCTAACAACAACCTGCGTGCGACCGTATCTATCCCGAAGATCTATGAAGATCAACCCTCCGTGGTCGCGTACTGATTGGGCCCAGCCGCATAACGCAACAGTCTTGCCAACGTCTTCTGCTGCGAGCTCACCACATGTATGAGTGCGAAGCACGTAACTCACCTCAAAACCCTCAATTACTTATATGTCCATCCACATCTACAGCTAATACGAGTTTAACCCAATTATAGACCTGCGCCCAGACTCGTGCAACTGAGCCACCATGGTTCACAGCCCTTCAGGCCAGGGAGCATCCAGCCGATGCAGCAACGGCACTGCCTTCCATCTCCCAACAGGCTCCGGCTCCTCAAGCAAAAGGGCGGCATCTTCAGGAAATGGGCCTAGCTGTGGTTTGGTCCTATACACGTCTTCGGGATCAGGGCATCCAAGCGCGCCGGCTGTATATACATTTCTTGGGTTCCAGAGCATGAACTCGTATACTCCGCACTCGCGCGCTGCCCCAATCTGTGCCCTAACTTCACTCGCAGTATACGTGTGCCCAAGAGAGAAATCCTGAAGCCATGGGATTATCCTCGCTCCAGCCTGCGACTGTGCAAGCCTTGCCTGTGCATCGCTGAGGCTTCGCCTGACCGTTTCGCGCGGAGCCACATTCGGATTCTCAATGCCGTACTCCCCTTTTCGGTAGTGAGACGGGTAGACCATGGGAGCCAAGTAATCCACATGAACAGCCATCTCTTCCAGAGTCTGCCCGATGCCCATGTCGGAACGGGAGGAGCAAACTATCCCGAACACATCTGCCGTCACAACGACTTTGTATGGCTCCAGTTCCCGTCGGGCGTAAGCAAGGAAATCGACAATAGCGTCTACTCTGCTTCCGCCCTCCACGTCCGGGTCGTTGTTCGTCCTGGCCAGCGCCGCGTTGTCCGGAAACCTGACATAGTCAAATTGTATCTCGCGGAAACCTGCTCGGGCCGCCTCACGAGCTATCGCAAGGTTGTACTGCCAAACCTCCCGCTTCCTCGGATCTGTCCACATTATGCCGCGTTCGTCGCGCCAAGGCTTGCCCGAAGAATCGCAAATGGCAAGATCGGGGCAGGCAGCTGCAAGATGAGGATCTTTGAAGACGACAAGTCGGGCTATTGGATACACTCCGCTGTCATGAAGCTCCTCAAGCACACGCTTGAGATCGCCAATCTTGCGGACGGATGCTCCTATACTGACTGCAAGTGGCACGCCCGATACGTAGCTTATCTCGCCGAGGTCGTCCTTTATCTCTATGACCATAGAGTTCAACTCAGTCTCGCGAACAAGATCGATGAATTCTTTCATTCTAGGCGAGTGCCCAGCCGTCCAGCCTGTAGCATACAGAGCCCTTACATGCCTGGGCCTATCTGGCTGCAAGGCTGCGAGATCACGTGGGCCATCTGCGCGAGCGCCATCGGGCACATAGTCGAGCGTCGTCGCCAGGCTATCGGGCCAGACTAAGGTGGCATTGTCGATCTCAGCCTGAAAAACCTGGTCCAATGTGGACGACACGACCTTTCGGGTAATCAGATTGACGGCGGCGACAGCTGATATCATTGATACTAGCAGAAATAAGAAGAACAAGAACAGTAAGCCTGATAGCTGAAGCTTCATCTCGGTGTTGGAATACATATGCAGTGTAGATTCTCCCTTCGACCTATCTCGAGTCTGATTCTACCCGGACCTTCTCGTTCCTTCTCGTCGGTGCAGGAACAGTGTGGATAATGTGTAATACTTCTTCTGGGGGTGACCTGGATGTCGGCTGTTCTTTCCTGCGGATTGCTCCAAATGGATCCATCCCAGTTCAAAACGGTTCATGATTATCAGGTGTCGGTAGCTGCCAGAATCTCATCGCTGGCCCGAAAGGGCGCTGACTTGGTAGTAATGCCAGAATACGCCGGAATGATAGGCGCGTCGCTCGAAATCGCTTCACGTGTGCCCGGAAGCATGTTCGACGTAGCTCGGATTGTCGGAGTTGAAGGATACAATCGCTGGCTGGATTTCTTCGCAGCCACAGCTCTGTCCAACCGGGTGTATCTCTGCCCTGGAACCTTCCTTGTGCCATCGAATGGCGGCTACAAGAACATGTGCCCGTTCTTCTCTCCCAAGGGCGAACTCCTGGCTGAGCAACTCCAGACGCATGCATCAGAGAAAGAAGACCGCACGGGGTTGATATGCGGCGATGATCTTGCCACCATAAGTATACGCGGCCATAAGCTTGGAATAGCAATGGGCACAGATGCATGGTACCCAGAGGTCGGCAGGATACTGGCGCTTCTGGGAGTAGATACGATAGTCGCCCCAACTGCAGTACCGGCCCCGTACACAGTATGGCGTCAAACCCGGGGCCTATGGCAAGTTGTGCAGCAGAATCAAGTTTTCGGAGTTGAAGCTTCGCTTGGCGGTGAATGGCTAGGCACTTCGTATCAAGATAGGTCACGCGTATTTGCGCCGGTTGAATTGACTCCTGAAGGCCGAGGAGTGCTTGCCGAGATAGCGTCGGGGTCAATCTGGGGGGAGCTGGTTGCGACGCTTGATCCATCGATCCTTTCGGAGGCGAGGAAGGCCTTCCCCATTTTCGAGCACTTCAACATCGACATGTATGAAAAGCAGCTGTCCGATGCATATCTCGTTGGGCGCACGGTTCGGCTCGAGCCGGAAAGGAGGTAGCTGGCAATGGCACGACTGATCGATTCCATGAAAAATAGGGCTCTCCACATTGCGCTGTCACGAGCCTCCGATCCGAGCTCAATTTCGCGTCATGCTGCCTGGCTTAAGGAGGGAGACGCGCGCTTTCAGGGCCGCCAGCCAGTCCCCTCTACCAGTATCCAACTTGGCAAAGACGGCAAGCCAGAGCGGGTCGTGTGCGCAGCGATCCAGATGGAAGCGCAGGCAGTCGCTTCAGGAATCCGCTACGTCGAGCTCGTATACAGGCTCGCCGCGAAGGCAGCAGCCGTAGGCGCTTCAATTGTGGTTTTTCCTGAATACAGCGGCCTACCCTTAGTAGGCATGCTGCCCGGGATCGGCAAGATGCTGGCTTCCACGGGCTCGCTTGACGATGCAGTGAGCCAGGCCGGCGGAGCAGGCGTGGGGGTCCTCGACGTATTCAAGCTTCTGGGGCCCTATGTTGAACGCGCCTATAAGGAAGCTTTCTCCTCAGTCGCACGGGAGCTGGGAGTTTATATAGTTACAGGCAGTATGGTGCTTCCTGATGACTCACCTGAGGGCGAACTCATGCGTGCAACGGGCTATGTATTCGGTCCAGAAGGAGAACTTGCAGGGAGATACTCCAAGGCACATCTAATGCCAATTGAGGCTGAATGGGGAGTGAAGCCCGCCAGTTCCATCCCCACATTCAACTTGGGAGGAGTAATAGTTTCAGTACCGATTTGCATGGATGCAACATATTTTGAGACATTCCGTATGGCCAGATTCGCGGGCGCTGATATTGTGGCAATACCTTCTGCTAACCCGGAACCGTATAACTTATGGTATGCACTTCGAGGCATCTGGCCGAGGGTGCAGGAGTCTCAGGTATACGGCATTGGCGCATCAATGGTTGGGCGGTTTGCAGGCTGGGAATTCACTGGCCGGAGCGCGCTCCTGGCGCCCTTGGAGCTCTCGCCCGGGGGAGACGGGATCTTGGCCCAAACCATGACAAGCAATGAAGAAGACGTGGTCTTCGCAGAATTCAACCTGCCTCTTCTCCACAGGCTTCGGGCAGAAGATCCGCTCCGGTTCAATCTTTCTCTGTACCGCAAATACCTGCCCAGCCTGTACAGGTCGGCGCAATCATCTCGCAGCGCCCAGATTGTCCAAACAACTGAGGATGGAACCAAAGGAGAGAACTGATGGTGAAACAGAAGTCTATCGCAGTCTGTGCGCACCCAGATGACCTGGAGTATTTCTGCGGGGGATCCACCGCGGCGATGATCCGTGACGGCTGGGACGTTCAGCTGATAGTCGCCACAGACGGCGACAAGGGTACAAAGGACAGAAGAATGTCCGGGGCCCAGCTTGCATCTGAACGTCGCCGCGAATCTATGGAAGCAGCAGAGATCCTCGGCCTTAGCAAGGTCTATTTTCTTGGCAAAGAAGACGGAGAGCTCCGCAGCGATGGCTCGCTGAGGCGGGATATCGCACGGATTCTCAGAAGCGCGCAGCCGGACCGAATGATCACATTCGACCCGTGGAGGAAGTATGAGCTCCATCCTGACCACAGGGAGATCGGGTTCGCCGCACTCGATGCACGCCTTGCTGCACGGCTGCCCCTTTACTATCCGGAGCAGCTTCGCGACGGGCTCGAAGACTGGACCATCAGAGAAGTGCTCTTGTTCAACACCGACAACCCCGATTATTTTGTCGACATAGGCGACACGTTCGACCTGAAGATTCAAGCCCTGGGCGCACATAGAAGCCAGTGGAAATCCATGTGGCATGATACCCTGTCTGACCTGCAAAGAGAAGCAGAAAGGATGGGTGCTACAGCCGGCTTCAAGTTTGCAGAGGGATTCAAGCGGATACACATCCCCGCCGGCCCTGTCAGCATGAAGTTTGAGTCTGAGAAAGGAGATTGACTGACATGAAGCCCGCATCGAACCTCATACTCACTACCCCCTCAGAGCTTGGAGATGTATTGTCTCCGCTCGTTACAGGCAATGAATGGGTAGCCCTGCCCCACATATCGCCGTCTGATGCCAGCATCGGAAGCACTAATGTAGTCCACATGGCCTCAAGGGGGCTTGTAGAGTGGGTAGGCGAGTTCGAACAAGGCCGGGATCGCCACAGAGAGCCTGCGACACCCTTCATCAAGCCGTTCGTGGACGAGATCGCGGGTGCGGGACGACATATTAGAGCTGAGGTCGTGGGCGACATCGAATGGACCTGGCTTGCTCAATGGATTCCTGTGGGCAGGTGCAAACTCCGC
>JAQVXE010000138.1 GCA_028709305.1 Bacillota bacterium
ACTCGGGACTTCGCGCCATGCCGTTCTCAGCTTGTTCTTACGGGTGTTCAGGGCTATGGTGATCAGCCATGTGGAGAATTTCGCTCGCGGCTCGTACCGTTCGAGATTGACGATGGCGCGGAGCACTGTCTCTTGCGCTATGTCCTCGGCGGCCCGGGGATCGCCTGTGATGCGGACCAGCGCGCCTAGGAGAACTGGATAGTTGATCCCAAACAGCTCTTCCAAGGCGTTTCTGTCGTTCTGTTGCGCGCGACGCACGAGCGAAATCTCGTAAGGCATCCCAAGTTGTCACCCTCTCCTATTAGTTGAACACAGTTGGCTTGCTAATAGTTCGGTGGTCCACAATCGCGCATTCTCTTTCTCTCGCCGCAAGTCCTCCAGGTACGCGGATAAGGGATAGGCAGGGCGTGAAAGACCGACAATGAACTGCCGGAGTCAGCAGATGGACACCTTGCAGCAACAAGACGGGGTCATATAAGATCGAGATGCAGGAAAATATCAGCAGGTGAGAAGATGCATATCGGAAAGGTTGAAACACCAGATCAAAAAAGAGGGATATCGCGACAGATTCTTGCTGACCTGGGAGAATGGTTTGGAATCCCCGAGGCAACGGAATCATACATAAACGAAAGCTCGGCATTGCCCTTTTGGGCGGCTTTCGATGGTGTGAAACCAGTGGGGTTTATCGCAGTCCTCAAGCATTTCAGTGAAGCCGCCGAGATCTATGTCATGGGGATCCTGAAGCCGTACCATCGCAGAGGCATCGGTAGACTTCTCATCGGAGAAGCTGAGAAGTGGTGTCGAGATCAAGGCATCGTATTCCTTCAAGTCAAAACACTCTCAGCATCGCATCCTGACGCCTATTACGCAGAAACTAGAGCATTCTACCGGGCTGTTGGATTCGTGGAGTTGGAGGAGTTCCCTAATCTGTGGGGAACTGGGAATCCGTGCCTGCTGATGATTAAGAAGATCAAGTAGAGAACTGGAGCAAAGGAGTTTATCGATGAGTTCAGCTGACTCTACAGTTCCAGGCTATGTCGATCTTTACCGCACAGGTGAGCTAAAAAGACGGACCGAAGAAGCGGTAAAGCGGCTTTCCCATTGCGTGATTTGTGCCCAGGCATGCAACGTCAATCGCCTAGAAGGGGAGCTTGGGTTCTGCCGGACGGGCAGGCTAGCCATGGTGTCCAGTGTTGGTCGGCACTTTGGCGAGGAGGATGTTTTGGTTGGAATGAGGGGTTCGGGAACAATCTTCTTTGCCAACTGCAACCTGGCATGCGTCTTCTGCCAGAATTACGACATTAGCGCGTGCGGCTTCGGAAGGGAGGTTTCTTCCAATAGGTTAGCTGAGATGATGTTGAGCCTCCAGGCAAAGGGTTGCCACAACATCAATCTGGTCTCTCCGAGCCATGTGGTTCCCCAGGTGTTGGAGGCGCTGGTGATTGCTGCAGAAGAAGGGTTGAGGCTGCCCATTGTATACAACACAGGGGGATACGATGCGGTCCCGACCTTGAAACTGCTCGATGGAATAGTCGACATCTACATGCCTGATTTCAAGTTCGCAGATG
Source organism: Bacillota bacterium (assembly GCA_028709305.1). GTDB lineage: Bacteria > Bacillota > DTU025 > DTU025 > DTU025 > UBA10085. The sequence goes on from JAQVXE010000138.1 coordinate 1,569, forward strand.
CCGGCGCTGCAGAGCGGTATTCGAGTGCTCCAGGATATCCAAGTATGGCGCGTGCCGCAATACGGGAGATGCACAGGCAGGTTGGAGACCTGGTAGTCGATGAGGATGGAGTGGCCCAGCGCGGGCTCATCCTCCGGCATCTTGTAATGCCGGGAAGACTGAACGATACCAGGGAGATAATGCGGTTCCTTGCCAGGGAGATCTCGCTCGACACTTATGTGAATGTAATGGGCCAGTATCGCCCTGCTCACCGTGCCTCCCGACATCCTGAGCTCAGTCGGCCACTCGGGATATCGGAATATCGAAAAGCTGTCGAAATAGCGGGGGAGGAGGGGTTGCATCGATTTGCCAGGTAGCCTCGATTGGCCGAGCGCAGCCTAGGTCAGGCGTTGCGCAGCAGTTAACGCAAAGGCCCGAAACGCCGACTGACTCGTCGCTAGAGGCTATCATTTGCCTTGCGGTCTGCATACCATGTAGACATGTCTAAAACCAGGTAGATGAGTGTCCCATAATCTCAAGAATTGCTCCTCTGTCATCGTGCGATTTCCTGGAGCCCTGCCATTCGTGTCTTCAGTCATCTCTGGGTCGTAGATATGCAGTTCGCGAGATGGCCCATCGTATCCAACGAGCACAGAGTAGTGTATCCATTTCAGTCTATTGCCTGTCACTACTATTACGGGGTATCCCTGGGAAAGCCTGGCCTTGAGAGTATCCAGTGTCCCTGTATAGACTTGAACTTGTATTCCATGTCGGCGAAGCTCGTTTACAGGGCCCCTTGGCAAGACACGGCCCGACGGGAACTTGAACTTGATGGCGTCGTAGGTCTTTCTGCCGGTTACATCGACTTCGAAATGGCGGAGCACATATGCGACTGCAAACCCTGTGCACTCGTTCTTGCCCTGAACTTCGAACCGGTTGGATGCTTCGATCCAGACAGATCCATAGGCATCCGGCGCAACAGTGTCAACCTGCGGCAGGGGACCTGCTGCATAAAGCCCCGAACCAGCAAAGAACAGCAGCGTGATGAGAACGACGCCCTTCCATGAACATCTCAAGCCACAAGCGCCTCCTTCTTTCTGTCCACCCTTAATGTCCGACGCTTTCCCGACGCTGTCATCTCGTAGCTCTCACCCAATGGCTAAGGCTGCTACACCTGCCGCCATAGCTGTAGATGCCCACAGTCGCCTCCTCCGTGAGCCGGGGTTGCCCTCCTCAAGCAGGCGAGTCCCGGCCAGGGTGCCAAGGAGAATGCTGATTTCACGTGCAGGGGCGACGTAGCTTACAGGCGAAACTGCCAGGGCCGTGAGGATCAGCATGTACGAAAGGGGCGACGACAAGGAGACTATGAGCGCAGGCTTCCACTGGGTGCGCATAGCGCTTTGAACCTCAGCTCTGCGGTTCGCGGGCAGCAGGAAGAATGGAGCCATTCCGGCGGCGCGGGCGAAGTTTGTGGCCGGACCCAGGAACATGGGGTTCAGTCCCAGTCTGCTCATGGCGAACTTGTCCCACAATGTATAGCCTGCAATCAACAACCCTGTGAGAAGCCCGTATGCTATCGCTCTGTGTTGTGCGCGAGCTGGCCTGTCAGGGTCTTCTTCATCACACGGCTCACCCTCCTGTCCGTCACGGCCGGCAAGGAAGAAAGCGCCTCCGCCTATTAGCAATGCTCCTGCTATGGCCAGGGCTGACGGACGCTCCCCATACAGGAGTATCGCTGCAAAAGTGGATATTAGGGGGCCAGTCCCACGTGCCAGCGGATAGACGAGGGAGAGATCTCCACATCCGTAACCTGCTTGAAGCGACATGAAATAGGCTGTATGGATCGCCCCGCTTATTACTACTGCGGCAACTGTGGACAGGGCGGACGCCCCCGGTTCGGCCGCTTTGCCCGTCACAAGGAGCCACAGAAACAGGGGAAACCATATCAGGGCCGACCCGGCAGCCATCAGAAAAACGTAAGCCGTTCCGCCCTCAGCCTTCTTGGTTGCAAGATTCCAGCCTGCGTGAACCACTGCGGAACCCAGCACCATCACTAATGCGTATGTTGTCACAGCCCAGCCTCCTCTATCGGGCGTATTCTTTCTTGCTGGCTCCAATCCTTCATCACGCGAAACTATAAGCAAGCAACATGGGACGGAACACCTCCCTCAGGGGATTTGCTTGCGCTCAGAAGCGCCAGTTGCCGGTCGAAACGGCTTCACGTGCAGCCATGATGATCACTATCGTGCTTGCCAAAACCATGCCGGAAAGTCGGCAATCCGCAGGCTGCAGGTGGGCATCGCTGAAGCAGGATTGGCCTGTGCTTTCAGTTTCAGCTGGTTATCAGTATGTAGATTTCACCACTATGTCATTTTGTGTAGAACAGAACAGATGCGATCAGGGCGTCCGAGGCTGGAGTATGCCCCCGCTCCTGAATGTATCTTTGCTTTGCAACCTTCTTCATTTCGGCGGAGCGGGATGACCTACTGGCGAGCCGGTTTTGGGGGCAGGCGACCCACCCCCGGGCCATTTCTCAGAATATCGACCCGCTGGCGGGTCATCCGGTCAGGTGCTCGGCCTTCATCCCCCGATCCCCGTCCCAAACTCCCGCTTCAGGCGAAACGCATCGCCTTGGAGGCTCGTGATTCAACTCAGGCAAGCCTTGAGCGAATATTGCGTTACGATGATCTACATGTGAAGTAATAGCTCACGGAGTCTGCCTTTTCTTCAGCCCAAAGCCATTGATTACACTGCCTGGCTGACGACGCAGTAATGGTGCATCTGGTGTATGTTACATGCGGAATGTGGGCTTCAGTCTGAGGCTGTCCGCCCATGGCTGGAGGGCCTGATTCCAACCATGCCTTTGCTCCCAGGGCGTAACCAGGGCTGACTTAGATCAATTCGCCATTTGGCTGCTGAGGGATGCCCTTTGCCTTGAGGACAGGGAGTGATATAGTCAACATGCAGCATGAAGCCTGAGCTTGCTGGATTTGGGATCCGTGTGAGAACAGGCTGTCTGGATCTGATTCAACGGATAGTAGGGTTTGTCGAAGACCACAAGGAGGTAGACACGGAGTATGCCCCACTACAAGCTTCTGGCACTCGATCTTGA
>JAQVXE010000139.1 GCA_028709305.1 Bacillota bacterium
AGGTTTCTCCGCATAGACTCTCAAGTTTGATTCGCCCGGGCCCTTGACGCACATTTGTGCGCGTGTGCGCACATTTGGTTTTCGGCTAGTTCTTCGCCGTGCTCGGCGATATTCCTTCTTTGTATCAAAAGAATTTTTGGCTTCAGTTGTGGGAGCCATAGTTCTAGCGTATGTGAGAACGATCACAAATCGCCTGGCGCTATGGAAGCACAGACAAGTATCGGTAAAACATGCCGTTTGGAAAAGAGAGAGTTGCCTTGAAGGGGAACCTGCTAGCGAGAGGAGATCAGAGTGAACTTGTGAGAAGTTGGTCAATAGCATTAGCGGAAGCTACAGGGTAGGATTTCCTGCAGTTGCAAAGAAGAAAGCCATTGCAGCATCCCCATGTAAGCACCATGCAGCAGCAAAAGGCACGAACCAGCAAGATGTCTGCAATGGCAGAACCATGTGACGCCATAGGCATGTTAGATTCAAGATTCTGATGTCCAAGAGTCGTACGCCATTTCGAACCTTTCGGCAAGAGCTAGCAGACTTGCTTGACCTCAATATGCCTGAAGAACTCCTCTACCTGCTCACGTCTGACATTCGCCTGTGTTTTGGATGTGAGGTTCGATGTAGCCGATGCCACACCATACCTAACTGCTTCGACGATATCGCCCGACTCGACTATCTTCTGGGCAATGCCGCCTACTAGCGCGTCGCCACAGCCAACCGTGCTCTGCACTTCGACGCCGGATAGGGGATCCACTCGGTAGATCTCTCCTCTGTAGCCGAACACCACTCCATCACTGCCCAACGACAGGACGACCAGCTCAATACCATGGCCCATGACTTCGTTTACACCTTCTATTGCATCCCTGTAACTCGACAACGGATGCCCAAGAAGGACTTCCATCTCATTCTTATTGGGTTTCATCATGAATGGCCTGGCTCTCATTCCTTCCCGTAGCGCTTCTCCGCTAGTGTCCAGGACAACCTTGCACTCAGGGTTGCTCCTCTTCATTAAGCCAATCAGCTGATAGTAAGCGTCGTTGCCCAAACCTTTAGGAAGGCTGCCATTTAAGGTTACGATCTGCGAATTGCCTGCCAGACGCCTGACGATATCCATCAATTGATCCCATTCTTCCTGCTTCACCATGGGAGCAGGATCATAAATTTCAGTCACAGATTGCGTATTCGTCTCGATGATTGCCAAACACATTCTGGAGTTGTCCTCGATGTCCAGCAGCTCATGGTGGATTCCTTCTGCTTCAATCATCCTGCGGATGAGCAAACCATTATGCCCTCCGGCAAATCCCGTAGCAGTCACGCTCCCGCCCAGCTTGAAGATGGCACGGGCAACGTTGATTCCCTTGCCGCCGGCAACGGCTAAAGCCTCACGGGATCTGGTAATGCCTCGCCGTTCCACTTCGTCACAGATTATGGTCTTGTCGATGGCTGCGTTAAGTGTGACAGTCGTTATCATATTGCCACCTCTATCTATAATCGGGCCATAGAGCTCCTGAAAGAACTCTATGGCCCGCAACATGCATGAGAAAGCTGCTAGCTACAGACTCGCTCCCATTCAGCCTTCAGGTTCGCCACAATAGCCTCATCTGCTGGTCTGCCACTGAGTACCATCGCATACAGAGCTGCACCGGCAACAGGCTCAAGCGCAGGCTCAACAAGCCTGACTCCTTCTTGACAGATCAGATCCTTGAGAGGCTTTAAAATGTAGTCTCCGGCCTTGAAAACTCCGCCCGAGTAGGAAACTGGTATTGTCTCATCCCGCTTGAAGTCCAGTCTCTTGATCAAAGCCTTTACAACCAGGCTGAACTCGTAAGCCGCCTCAGCGTAGATCTCCAGGGCCTTCGGGTCACCCTGTTTCGCCGCTTCGTGCAGTAGTAGAGCCAATCTGGCAACTCTGTTCCTCTTCATCCCCAAGTCCTCGTAGACCACAGTTATCAAATCGAAATCCCGGGCCAACTCGAACTTGTTTCGGACAATCTCGTAGAGCGCGGTCTTGTCTTCTCGGCCATCAGCTTCTTTTGCGAACAAAGCTATCACTTTCTTGCCCAGCCAATAGCCTGACCCCTCATCGCCGCAGTAGTAGCCCCAGCCTCCAGCACGTGCTCCATGGCCAGATTGATCCTTGCCATAACCTATGGAACCCGTCCCTCCAACAATGTTTATGCCCGGTTGGCAGGCTAAAGAGCCTGCCCAACCGGCTTCCACATCGTTACCGCATGTAAACGGAACACCTTGAAGCACATTCCTTACTGCCTCTTCTATTCGGGTCATGTCTGCCAATTGCTCGCCATAGCCAGGCAAGCCAAGGAAGGCATACTTGACGTCTGAGAGAACAATGCCTGCCTCTTTCAAGACTTCCGCAATCCCGTCGTTCAGGGTGTTCTGGAGACCGTCAATTCCGACCTGCACATAATGGCAGGTTGCCTTCATCTTGTGCGACACTATGGTTCCCTTATCATCGATGAGGAGAAAAGCCGTTGTGGTTCCCCCACCGTCCACTCCCAGGTAATACATGCTTTTCCTCCCCTTATCGGATTCCGATCCAGTTGAGTTTGACCATTCGATGGGCTGCCTTCACAAGATATGGGTAGTTTTCAGTATCGTCGCTAGAGATGTTTTCCGCAAATATCTTGTTGTAGAACTTGAGCGCTTCACTGAAATTGCCCTTCTTCTCGTTTACTATCCCTGCGTAGAAGTAGATCTCCGCGATCTTCTCCTCATAGCGTCTTTCTATGTTCAGGCATTTTTCCACAGCAGACCAAGCCTTGTCATAATCCTTCTGTTGTAGAGCTATCCTGGCGAGCCCCAAGTAGCTTTCCTTATAGATCTTGACATAGGGCACCAAGTCTGCTGGATCATGTTCGAAGACCTTGAATTCCGTTTTTTCAAGGACGCCAACGGCCTCTTCATGCTTGCCGACGTGATTCAGCATTTCTATCCACAGTCTGCGGCAGGAGTCCGTCTGCTTCTCCATTCGTTCAATCCTCTCGAGCAGCGAAGGAAGTCTGTCCTCCAGTCCAAGTTCGAGATAGCACGAATACAGGATGTAGAACAGGTGATCATTGGTCGGCGTCTTTTCAAGACCTTTTTCGGCCAGCTCGATGGCTTTATGATAATCCTTCGCATACTTGAAGTAGTAGTTTGCCAGATTCCGATAGAGGACTGAATAGCCGAAATCACTTTCAGCTAGATCAGACCATAGAGCTTCAGCGCAGTCGTAGTTCTCTCCCCTGTACTCCATCAACCCACACAGGTATTTCGCATTCGGAGAATCGCTGGCAATAGATCCAAGTATCTTGCGGTCAATGGCGTGATTGGGGAATACATAGTCCAAACTCATCTTGTTGACGTCATTGATAAGGTCGTCGCGATGGCAGCCGTCCACAGGATCGGCATAGTAGTGCCTGTACGCGGCAAGGAGTTTGAAATCTCCTCCACGCTCAACGTAACTGTCGATAACCGCCAAACACCGATCCCAATCGCCCACCTCGTCAAAGAAAGCCAACACATGGTACACATTCTCTTTCCTCTTGTAAATCAGGCTGCTGAGTTCTTCGTTGCTCTCTATCTCATTGAGAATGTACATTGCAACATAATCCATGGGATCGCCCTTCAAATAGCTACGAAGCGCTGACGCCGCTTCGTCCTGCTTGCCCATGAGAAGTAGAGTATATGCCTTGAGCAGATTGCTCTTGTAGTGGAATGGCTGGTGGGCGATGGAGTAATCCAGCTTCGTCAGGGCCTCCTGATACTCGCCCCTCTTCAGATGGTACATGGAAATGAAGTATGACGCAGCAGCAAACAGCGACGACGGTGCGGGCACCTTGTAGAAGAACTTAACCGCTGTATACTCCCTTCCACAACGCCAGGAAGCAAGAGCGTACATGTACATGAGTTCCACGTCTTCGGGGTTTGCGCGCAAGACTCCTTCCAAAACCCCAAGAGCCTTACGATCATCGTGTTTCTTCAGATAGCAGCATGCCATTCTGAGGTGAGCCTGGAGGTAATCCGGGTTCTTCTCTATGACCTTTCCATACAATTCAATTGCTTCGTTGTAATGTCTGCGCTTCTCAAGGGCAAAGGCCTCAGCAAAGTCGGATGACCTGGTCTCATCCTCAGACAAGTATTCTTCCTTGTCGATCATCTCAAGCGCATCTTGGTTCTCCAGAATCGTTTCCTGGATGAGTGTCTCGTTTCCCATTCTTATAGAGAACTTGATATCGCGATCCAGCCAATCGACGTTGAAAGGAGCCTTGACCTTCAGGTTGCTCACAGGATTTAGATCAATCTTCTTTTCAAAGACCACCTCGTCGCCTACGGTCAGCACAAGTTCTGCTCCCTCAAAGATGTCTGTTGCGCTCAGGCTGAGCTCTATTGAATTATTCAGAAGTTTGTAAGATGCAACTACATCCCTGGTGGCTGCACAAAGTGGGCCGTTATTGGCTGTGTATAGCCAGTACTCTTTTATTTCGATTCTGTTGTGCGGCTCTAGAATATTGAACTCGTTCTGTGTTTCCACAGCTCCAGCCTGAACCTCAATGTATCTGTCATCATTGTCTGTCAACCGCTTGCACCAGTTGACTCCCGCAGGAGCAGTCCCCCAACACCATAC
>JAQVXE010000140.1 GCA_028709305.1 Bacillota bacterium
TGAATGGTTCCTTACCGATCGAGCTTGCGGCAGTGCTCGTTTGTCCATTCGCCCCTAATCCAGATGAACAATGGATGAGCTGGAGCAGGGAAGAGACAGGGGACTCATCTAACTGGCAGGACCCTGTTTATCGTGGATACGATGTGTTGGGACGCACTGCAATACGGTTTCGCGTTCCTACAATCTGAGAGGTTGGCTCGAAAGCGAAACCTGGCGGATTGAAGGAGAATCCCATGCCATCCGGTATCAGTATGATCACCTGGGGAACAGGATCCGCATGACTTACCCGAATGGCCATGCCGTAGGTTTTCAATATGACAGGGCCAACCGTCTCATAGGCATCCCGGGATACTGTGACAGCCTGGCATACAATGATAGCAACTTCCTGACGTCAATACAGTTTGCCAATGGAGTGTCCACTTCGTATACACCCGATTCGCGAAGCAGGATAGCTCGAATCTTAACTGCTTTCCAGGGTCAGACCTGCCTCGACCTCGCGTATGAGTACACGATGGCCGGGAACATCGGAAGGATCGTGGATGCGAGCGATGGAACCGCGACTGCTTTGCAGTTTGAGTACAGTCCTGCCAATCAGCTGACATATGCAGAAGTCCACACTTCGACAGGAGTCGAAAATGTGGAATACGCCTATGATGGCGCAGGCAATAGAATCATAGAGAATTGGTCAGATAGCCGCGGGACGATCAGCTATCAGTATGGCATCGGCAACATGCTGCACAGCAGGACCTCTTCGGAGGGAACGACCGAATACGCGTGGGGGACGTATGGGCAGCTTCTGTCGAAGACAAAGGACGGCGCAAGAACCGAGTATCGCTACGATGCCAGTCGCACAATGAAGAATGTGAGCGTTCGAGATCGGACGACGGCAAGCTTCTTCTATGATGCCTTTGGGCGGCGCATTATGACCATGGAAGGCATGGATATCAAAATATCCTTGCACTCAGGCAACGACATAGTTTTCGAGTGCCCTGTTGCCGAGGTTACTCCTCCCCCAGAGGTTATTCTTCCCCCAGACGAGCCGATAGAGATACTGGAATCGAATGCAGCTCCTGACCTGTCGCCCCCGCCCAATTTCGGCGCGAGAGGAACGCGGACATGCTACATAGCCGCCAACGGCAAGTAATTGGCCAAAACAGTGCAGGAAGGCGAGAACCCCGCCCAAACCTACTTCCTGCACACGGACATGTTGGGCTCCATCAGGGCGATCACCGACTCCGCAGGCCAGGTAGCGGCGAGGTTCGAGTATGAGCCGTTTGGACTTGTCACCGAAAGATCAGGTTCTGCAGCCTCCGGAGCGGAAAGATACACCGGGAAGCCTTTTGATGAAGGCACTGGGCTTTACTACTTCGGGGCGAGGTACTATGACCCCGAGGCGGGGAGGTTTACGAGCAGGGACCCAGCGAAAGACGGGCTGAATTGGTATGCATATTGCCGTCAGAATCCGCTCATATACGTGGATCCCGACGGCGAATGCCCTCTCCCCATCATAACCGGGGCGATAGGAGCTGCGGCAGGCGCGGGATACGAGGCGGTACTCTCGTACAGACAAGAGGGAAAGATAAACTGGGCTAGAGTGACACAAGGGGCCATTGTTGGAGGTGCTGTAGGGCTTGGAGGAGGCGCAGCGACCTCGCTGGTAACTAGTGCGGGCCTTGGCGGGGCATGTGCAACGCTCACAGCAGGCGAGACTATGGCAGGTTTCACAGCCTTGGTTCAGGGCGGATGGGCGGCTACCGCATGGGGAGTGTCCAAGGGCGGAGTAAACCAGGGCATAAAGCACTTCTTCCATTACTGGCGTGATGAACCCAAGAGGCTCATCGGTATTGCGGAGAGACTGGGAGTGGATGTCTGCGCAATCGGCCCCACGAAGGCAGGGTTTTCGAAGTTCACTGAACTTGCTCTAGACATTGTGGACAACTGGGAAAGGCTTGGTGGATTGATGCGGACCTGGCAGAATGGCAAGGCGGCATACTGGTTCGATGACGTGATTGTGATTATCTTCGACGGCAAGCTACAGAGCATGATGCTGGGATCGCTGGCGTATTTTCGGGGGATGAAATGACTGGGGGGTGTAGCTGTGAAATACGAAGCAGCAATCTGCAGGCTTGATGAGGCAGACTACTACGACGGCTATGTTACTGTTTCGATTTTGGGGCGGAGCCTTCGCGTATACTACCAGGCACCGGTGGAGTTTGCTCTGGAGAAGTTGGTGCCTGACACCGTCATTCTGGTTGATCTGTGGCATGTATACGGAAACGCCGTCAAGAACGATGTTGTTCAGAAGGCGTTTATTACATCACCGAGTACTAGCACAGCCACTGTCCGGGGGCAGGTCGTTGAGATCGCGTCTCCTGTAGAGTTCAGAGTAGACTGCGGGATATTGATAGACATAGATAACCGTGATGGGCCGGAGAGAATTGCGATGGGAGATAGCATTGAGACGTGTGGCTGCTGCAAAATCTACTTTCCGAAAACGGAGTGGAACAGAGAGGCCGTCCTCTGACCGGGTAGCATGAACAATATGAGATCTGTGGAATTGCGACAGCCGTTATTGCGAAGGCGGGCTATGACTCCTTCGGAGGCGTGGCATACGAGGAGGACAGCGCGATGAGAGAGTCAGACATAACGTTATCCGAATTGGTACTATCCAGATGCCTCAGGGATGCGGATTTAGAGAAAGGTGTAGCTCAGCGCGAATCCTACCTGGAGAGATCGTTTGAGTACGTGAAGTCATTGCCAAAGTGGCGGAAACGGTTCTTCCACGAACTGGCCTGTGGGAGGTTCGAAGAAGCCGCCAAGATAGCAGATGCCCAAGCCCCTGGCGCGGTGATGTCGATTATGTTCGAGCTGAGCTATACAGAGCCGGACCTTCGTGAGTACACATACTGGATCGCCAGGCTAACAAACAGGGAGACTGCGGACGATCACGCGTCCGCCTCCCAAACACTGGCTTTTGACATGGCGTCAGTCGATGGTTGCTGCAGTACCGCTGTGGCTCATCGGCGTCGCGCCATCGTCATAGACCCGCACGACGTGTGGATGAGGCTGAGTCTGTGCTATGACAAAGGCAGCGTCCGCGGGGACCTCCTGTCGTGGTACGATATCGCCGAACTGAGAGAGCAACTGAGGCAAGTGGTTACGCAGGATTACGGCATTGCCCTGGAGGACCTTAAAGAGATGGATTTCGATCCGCACGATCCTCTCTACGGCGTACAGTCAGTCCTGAGGGAAGCCGAGGAGTTCGGCGAATCTCCTGAGCTCCTTGCCAGACTGCACGCTGACTCGCTCACGGCGGACTGGCCGATTGAGGAATTCGTCGACGGGATTCTGCGTGCAGCCGGCTGGGCAGATCATGCGAGCGCGCCGGATGACGTAAGGGAGTTCGTGAAACTGGTTTTTCTGGTGAAATACGATGAGGCGGATACGCTGGCCCGGGAGCTGGGAGAATCGACGGTTCAGCCTCTGCTGGACGCACTCAGCTCCGAAACGCCGGATATCTGCTCGTACGCGTTCTGGGCCTTTCGTCTGATCAAGCATGAGACCGCCTATAATCACAGCCGGGCTTCGGGGCAGATAAGGCGGAGTCTGTACAAGCTGAAGGGCGCGCCTGAGGCCGGCCTGTTCCACGCCAGAAGAGCGGCCCTGCTTGCGCCTGACGAATCGGAGTACAAGGAGCGAGTCCTCGAATACCACGGCCAGGTTTCCGAGCGGGTGTTCTCGCGTCAGGAAGCTATCCGGCTGGGTCGGAAAGTGTTGGCGTCCAACCCCGGCAACCGAGAGGTGCAGGCCCTAGTGGAGCGCTTGGATCAGGGCGAATCCTCACACGAGTCCGAACAGGGTTGACTCCAACCGCGACCGGGCAAAGGCAGAGGCAGTCGGCGCGCCGGTAGTGAACTGCGAGTGTGACGCGCCTGGCTGCCAAGTTAGAGTCTGCTAGTGCAGTGCAACCACCGCAATACTGTACTCGGACCGAGAGTAACTGGGATTACTGCTGGATGTTATGGATCTGGCCCTAGATGCTGTTGCCGGCAACGCCTCGGGCTTGGCGAAAACGGCTCTAGGAATGGCGAGCGAGGAAATCACAAGCTTTCTAGTTGTTCCCGAAATCATCTCTGCCGTCTGCGATCAAAAGCTGAGACATGAGTTCGAACCCTTGTACGGGTCGGGCAGCGCAGACAAACGCTGTGGCGCTGCCCAGCTTGCAGAAATGCTGTCCGTGTTGGAGCCGCGCTACGAAGGAGTGCATGATTCCTCGACAATGATGAGGAATGGCTATTCAACTACATATATAGGTGGCCCGCATACGATGATTATCGCGAGTGCTGGTATGAGTATGACGTATATACATGGGACTAGGATACCTGGAAATGGAGATGGGCATGTGTCCTTTCCTATTGGGCCTCCGTGGAAACCTAGTGCCCACGAATGTGCTAGGAGGGCTATTATGAGGACCCAAGAGACCAGAGTTTCCAGCCTGAATGCAGGCCTGTCATTGCTAACGCTTGCGTCGGTCTTCATTGGACTGCTTGTTTTCGG
>JAQVXE010000141.1 GCA_028709305.1 Bacillota bacterium
GGATCATGCCTATCTAGTGATGTTTGCTGAGGTATCGCCGTGGCAAGAGAGCAGGCTAGCCGATCAACTGGCAGCATTTGAAAGCCTTTCAGAACGCGAACGTCAGGTTGCGTCCTTGCTCCTTCAAAGAAAGACCTACAAAATGATTGGCGGCGAGCTGTTCATTAGCGAAAACACGGTAAAGTACTATGTAAAGAACATCTACTCCAAATTGGGTATCCGAAGCCGCGAAGAGCTTATCGATATGGTACTTGCGACTGCAGACAAAACACCCAGGAACTAGCAAAACAGCGAAAATCACAGCGGTTTTGAGCCCCCACCCGAAAAAGGTGGGGCCTTTTCGTGCTGATTACCTAATAACTACCCGACTCGGGTGATGGCCTTTTGCGCATAAGCTATTACACTCTTCTTTGACAGGTAAGCATTTGCCGTAGAGAGGAGGGTATCCTTGAAGGCCATAAGGCAAAGAAGCTATGTCTTCGCAACTGTTGCCGGCATTGGAGTAGCAGTTAGCCTTTTGATTCTTGCCTGCACCAGAACCGTGCATCAGAGACAAGCTCGGATGCTCTTAACCGTCAGCCTTCCGGCAAGCGCATGCATGGCGGCTTTGTGGGCGCAAGAACATCGCAGACTGAAAATAGCGCAGCTCATCGTGGAGAACCAGATCCTGCACATCCGTACCGCCACTATCTGCGATACAGCCGGTGACGCAGCAGAACCGGAGCAGGCCAAAACTATCGATGTAGTCGTCTCATACTTCGGCATTCTGCTGGACTCAAGAGTCATCAAGTTCAATCAGGATGGCATCTTCCTGAAGGCTGTGGAAATCGGGCCCGATTCTATCACCCTCACCTACGGCACGGACAGGCGTGTGCAAAGCGCTCGACTTCTCCATGCATTGATCGATGACGAGCAGGTCAAGAGGATCGTAGAGCAATTCCGCCATGAAACCGGCATCGTACCTGTGATTATCAACTGAACTCGATACAAGGAGGAAAGGCAAGATGAAAGCAAGACCCGCACTTACCATGGTTATTGCCCTGATGTTGATGGTCGTCGCGCTGATGATTCCTGCGGGCGCATTGTGCGCGCCTGTCCTCGGGTATTTCGGGGAAGGACACTACATCAAATGGGGCGCCGAGACCGACCGTCCTTACTACGATGGCAGTCGCTGGTGGCGCTTGCCCAGCATTGCCGGCGGCACATTTGAGGCCACTCTGTGGGTAGAAACCAGGCAAGACGAGAAGCAGATTGATTACTCCTTTGAGGTGTGGACTTGGCTTAACCCCTCGGAGAAAATTTTCGAGAAGAGGGGGACCACAGCTGGCACTCCCGGTCCGTTTGCGGAGATGAGGCGTGATGACCCTGCCCGCGGATTCATCGAAATCGGGAAGATCTCCGTCACTGTTCCCAAGGGCCATCAGGTTCTGCAGACCTCATCGAGCAGGGTGTTCCTGGCTGATCCCATGTTCAATGGGTCACGCGATGTCGTTGCGCTGGGCTCAACCAGCATCTATGCGGGAAACACCGACAAGAAAACATACTGGACAATCCGTGACATGTACATACCCAATCCGTTCGGCGGCAAGATCTCCTTTAATGCATACATGAGGGTATACGCCGGAGACGGTGTCATGGACGAAAGTCTGTCCATCAAGTATCCTCCCAGTGCGGCTCAGGAAACAACCGGCTTGAAAGCGGCCCTGGCTGACGCAGTGGACAACGTACTAGATGACAAGAACGGGGGCTTCGCTCCGATAGGCAAATACACCGTGGACGTGCCGCCCGGCTTTAGGTGGATGAGATTCGCGACCAAGCGAGACCGGATCGTCATCTCGGACCTGGACTTCACCCCGAACTCGCCCGTCACTGTGCTTCCTGCGGCAGGAGCAACGCTGGTGCAGTGCGGTGGCACACCGTATCAGGGCAAAGACACGGGCAAGGTCTACTACCGATCGGATCCCCTGATTCTGCCTCACGCAGAGGGCGGCATTCTTGAGATGGACTGGCACGCCTGGCTGTACCCAACAGATCGGCTGGTAGATGTGCCGCTCAGCATCGTGTCACAGCCTTTAGGTCCCACGCTTTTCACCTCCAGCTATAAGAGCCCTGTTCAAGCTGATCTGGCGGAGTTGAGCCATGAAACCGACAGATGGGGTTTCACGCCTCTCATCCAGCACATCACTGTAGAGGTCCCTAAAGGATCGAGCATATTGCAGATGGTGGGGTCCGACAGGTCAGTCTTTGCCAACATCAAGTTCACGTCCCAGGCGGGCACCGCCACCGAGATAGTGAGGGCATCAGGCGATTACATCCAGGGCCATCTAACAAGGCTCCCCTATTTCAGGGCAGGAAGTGTCTACCTGCCTGACAAAGCAGGTGGGACTGTGTCATTCAATGCCTTCATTCAGCCCGGCGTATCTGACACTGAACGCGAGGACTTCCTCGAGGTCATACGGCCTGAGAAGCTAGACGTACCCGTAGCATACGGCAAGGTCAAGCCGTCCGACATGCTCGAGACGCACATAGACAGTCCCGACTACGGTTTCGTATACATCGGAACAATGACCGTTCCCGTTCCCGAGGGGCAGGACAGAATCGAGTTCCGGACTAAGAGCAACAGAGTGTGGATAAGTCAACTCGTCTACGCCACGGCCGGAGAGAAAATAGCTCCGCCCAAACCCCCAGCATTGGTCAGTCTGTCAGCTCCCAAATCACACAACGCACCTTTGGGATCAACGCCAACGGGAATGCAGACCGCACCAACTGCGCCAACCAGCGTCACAGCCAGCGCCTGGGGCTACGAATCGCCGGCAGAAACCCAAGGCACGGTGCTCGACATCGACACACTCAACGCTCTGATTGAAGAGTTCACCGGGGCGATAGCAAGGGCTGAAGCAGCCAAGTCAGCGCACCCAGCCTTCATCGACCACCTCAATCACATACTGGCGAGCCTCGTGGCTTACCGCGACGCGTTAGTGGCTAACAACGCCGATCCCGCCAAACCGGGCGGGTGGGGCGACTATTAGTTCATGTTCTACGGGCCTGCTAGCGCAGGCCCGTAGCCGGCATGATGAGGCAGTCTATGCATTCGATTCATCCATAAAAGGGATAGTCGCCAGCGGGCATACCCACCCCAGCTCTCTCTGTCACCTTGCTTCTCATCCTCATATTGGCCCTAGTGTGCAGCTGTGACACACGTGATTCTGACACTCCGAGAACTCTTGATATCTCCTTTATCGTCATCTCCTCGAAGTAGTAGAGCTTGATCACAAGATTCTCCCTCTCGGGCAAAGAGTCAATGGCATCGGCAAGTGCGTCATGGAGCTCGCGGGTTTCCAGAATCATCTCGGGGTCGGGGCTATCGCCATCAGACACAAAATCGAGGAGGGTAGCCGCGTCATGCTCATCATCTACAGCGACAAGCTCGTCGAGGGAGGCATAGGACGCCATACTTATCTCCCAAGTCCACCTGTCCAACGTGTCCCTATCTATCCCCAGGCTTTCGGCAATCTCTTCGTCGGTCGCTGGTCGTCCTGAGGGACCCTCGCAGTCAGCCATAGCCCTCTCTATCTGCCTGGCCTTTTGCCTAACCGATCGTGGCACCCAGTCCATCCTTCTCAAGCTGTCAATGATGCTTCCCTTTATCCTCGTGGTAGCGTAGGTCTCGAACTTGACGCCTCGCGACACATCGAACCTCTCTATGGCGTCTATCAAGCCGACTGCCCCATAGCCCAGGAGATCATCGTAGTCCACACCTGGAATTGCAGCTTGAGGCATACGCGACACGATGTACTTCACCAGATAGGCGTATCTAGCAATAAGCCTATCCCGCGATTCATTGCTATTCGTCTTGCTGTACTCCTGCCAAAGGGCGGAATGATCTCTCATACTCTATCACTCCGGGTCAGTAGCTTTTCTGATAAGCTCTCTCTGTCGGTCAAACACAAACCTTACTATCTCTGTCTGTTCTTTGTCCGTAAGGCCAATGAAACGCACTCCAATGTGTACTCCGTGCTGTCGAGACATGTCGGGCTTCTCTATTCTAACGATTTTCGCTGATACTTCAAAAGGATCGCCGTCAGGTCCGATCGGTAAGACCGCCTTCACCGTTTCCCCATGTTCCAACCATTCCGGACAATCTGCAAGGAAGATCCGCGCGCCGCCGCCGCTAATGTCAACAGCCACAGCACTCTTCCATTCAAGTTCGCGACCGACAGGGGGATCCAAAGCGTAGTCAATGTCCAGCAATACCGGTACCCTCACAAACTCCCGCCGCTGCTCACGCCTGACAAATACCAGCTCAGATATTTCAAGCAGTTTCACCCTGCGTCCGGATTCGTCTATCACTTTAGAATGATAGTGGTATATGGCGCCTCGATGAGAATACGCGATCTCTATCTCGTCATCTTTGCGCATCATCGATCGGTAGTCATCTGTGTAAGGAGCATATATCCAGTATCCTGACTCTGAGACTCTTTCTACCTTGGTCGAGAATCTGGGCGACTCATCATGTCCTTTGATTC